>JADLBT010000289.1 GCA_020847555.1 Gemmataceae bacterium | reverse complement strand
GCAAAGGCGCCAGGAGCGCAAAGGTATAGGTCTGTTGTTTCCCTCTTTGCGCTCCTGGCGCCTTTGCGCGAAACCTGCCCCCCTGGACCCTACTTTCTCATCGTCAGCCGGTGCGCCAGGTAGCTCGACAGCGCCACGTGCAGCGGCGTGTTCGTCTGCATCTGGACGTAGTCGATGTTCTGCTCGCGGCAGCCGCGCTGCAGATCGTGGAGGAACTTCTCAATCTGTTCGAGGTAGCTCTTGCGCAGCGAGCGCGGGTCGGTGAGCAGCTCGGGGTACTCCTCCAGCCCGCGAAACAGCGTCGCCTCGCGGAACGGGAAGGTCAGCTCGGCCGGATCGAGGACGTGCCAGAGGATGACCTCGTGGCGGCGGTGGCGCAGGTGCTTGAACGCCATCAGCACCTCATCCACCTCGTCGAACACGTCGCTGATGACGAACACGAGGGCGCGGCGGTTGATGCGCTCGGCAAGGTCGTGGAACACCCCGGCCATGCGCGACTTTGCCTGGCCGCACCCCTGGTTCATCACATGCACCACCTCCTTGAGGTGGGACGGCTGGCTGGACGGCTTGAGGTACTTGCGCACGTCGTTGTCGAACGTGATGAACCCGACGCTGTCGGCCTGCTGCAACACCAGGTACGCGAGTCCGGCCGCCGCCATGCAGGCGTAGTCGTACTTGCGCACCGGGCCGGACCCGTAGCGCATCGACTCGCTGACGTCGAGCAGCAGCCAGCAGACGAGGTTCGTCTCCTCCTCGTACTGCTTGAGGTAGAAACGCCCGGTGCGGCCGTAGACCTTCCAGTCGATGTGCTTGATGTCGTCGCCGGGGACGTACTCGCGGTGCTGGGCGAACTCGACCGAGAACCCGTGATACGGGCTCTTGTGCATCCCGGACAGGTAGCCCTCGACGACCAGCCGGGCCTGCAGCTCCAGGCTGCTGACCCGGGCCAGGGTGAGGGGGTTCAGATATTTCAGAGGGTCGTCTTCTTCCATTGAAGCTCAGCGACAGGGGGCCGAAAGCCCACGGGCTGCGTCCCGTGGGTGTAGTGTCCAGCACCTGGCTCACGGGACGCAGCCCGTGGGCTTTCGCGCATCAGTTACCCTGTCAGGTCGTGGGCATCGCCGGCGGCGCGCCGACGGTGACGGTCGGCGTGGCGACGCGGCCGCGCGCCAGCGCTTCCTCGTTCGGGTCGCGCGGGATCATGTCGGTCAGTCGTTTGATGATGTCCTCCGGCTTGATGCCCTCGGCCTCGGCGTTGAAGTTGGTGATGATGCGGTGCCGCAGCACCGGGATGGCGACTTCGCGAATGTCCTCGCACGAGACGTAGTAGCGCCCGTGCAGGACCGCCCGCGCCTTGGCGCCGAGGACCAGGAACTGCGTCGCCCGCGGGCCGGCCCCCCAGGTGACGTAGTCGCGGATGAAGTCCGGCACCTCGCCCTTGTTCTTGCGCGTCAGCCGCGTGAACTTCATCGCGTACCGGATGACGTATGGCGCCACCGGCACCTTGCGGACGATGTCCTGCATCTCCAGGATGTCGGTCGCCGACAGGACGCGCTCGACCTTCGGCTGATGGATGGTTGTGGTCGCCTCGACGATGCGGAACTCCTCGTCCTCCTCCGGGTAATCGACGAGGACGTTGAACATGAAACGGTCCTGCTGGGCCTCGGGCAGCGGGTACGTGCCCTCCTGCTCGATCGGGTTCTGCGTCGCCAGCACGAAGAACGGGTCCGGCAGCTTGTGCTTGGCGCCGCCGACGGTGACCTGGCGCTCCTGCATCGCTTCGAGGAGGGCGGCCTGCGTCTTTGGCGGCGTGCGGTTGATCTCGTCGGCGAGGATGACGTTGGAGAAGAGCGGGCCGTGCAGGAACTTGAAGACGCGCTGGCCGGTGGCCTTGTCCTCCTGCAGCACCTCGGTGCCGGTGATGTCGGACGGCATCAGGTCGGGAGTGAACTGAATGCGGCTGAAGCTGAGGTTGAGCGAGTCGGCGAGGGTGCGGATCATGAGCGTCTTGGCCAGCCCGGGCACGCCGACCAGTAGACAGTGGCCGCGGGCAAAGATGGCGATGAGCAGCTCCTCGATGACGCGCTTCTGGCCGACGATCACCTTGCTCAGCTCGCGCGTGATGCGGCGGTAACCGTCGTTAAGGCGCTCGATGGCGGCCAGATCGCCCTCGATGCGCGGCCAGCCGGCGGCCGGCTCCAGCTCGGCCGCCGGCGCCTGGGCCTCGGCCGGCCTGTCGCCCGACAGCCACGTCCCGCACCCGCACAGCCGTCGCCCGCCGGGCGGCACCTGCACCATCAGTCCGCACGTGTGACACTTCACCGTAACCGGCTGGTCGCTCGCTTTTTTCATGAGCAGGAAGTTCCCGATTGGTAGTGCTGGTCCGTTGCCGTGAGTAACCCGCGCCGACCGTGCGCAAGGGACAGGCACCTCCTCATGGTACAGCGGCGGCGCCGGAAGGTCACGTCTGAAATCACCTCTCTCGCGACGGGACGGGTGTGCGGAGGCCGGGCCGGCTGCGAATCGCGAATCAGGCAGCGGACCCCCCGGACGGCGCCGGCCTCGGGTCGTAGAGTTCCTGAAGAGCCCGCGAGCCGACCACCTGGAGGGACGACCATGACGACGCGCGTACGCTGGCTGGGGCACGCTTGCCTGCACCTCGACACGGACGGCCGGCACGTCCTGATCGACCCGTTCCTGACCGGCAACCCGGCGGCGGCGATCAAACCGGAGGACGCCCAGGCCGATTTCATCCTCGTCTCGCACGGTCACGGCGACCACATCGGCGACACGATCGCCATCGCCCGGCGCACCGGCGCGACGGTGATCTGCAACTACGAGATCAGCGAATGGCTGAAGACCCAGGGACTGGAGCACGTCCACGGCCAGCAGCACGGCGGCGGGTACGGCCACCCGTTCGGGCGCGTGAAGCTCACCCTCGCGTTCCACGGGTCGGTGCTGCCGGACGGCACCTACGGCGGCAACCCCTGCGGGTTCCTGATCGCCACGAAGGACGGCAAGAAGATCTACGACGCGGCCGACACGGGGTTGTTTGGCGACATGCGGCTGATCGGCGAGGAGGGTCTCGACCTGGCGATCCTGCCGATCGGGGACAACTACACGATGGGGCCGGACGACGCCGTGCGTGCGGTCAAGCTGCTCCAGCCGAAGAAGGTACTGCCGATCCACTACAACACATGGGAGCTGATCGCGCAGGACGCTCAGGCGTGGGCGGCGCGGGTGAAGAAGGAAACCGGGGCCGAGCCGGTGGTTCTCAAGCCGGGGGAGTGGCTGGAGGTGTGATGAGCCGGGAGAATCGTGGCCGAAACGCCTGCGAGGGGACCGAACCTGCCCCGGTCTGCTGCCGGCATCGGACATCGGGAGTACCGCCATGTTGCGAAGGCATGTGATGGGGATCGGCTTGCTGTTCGCCGTGGGAGCAGCGCTGGGGGGTGAGCCCCGGTTTCAGGGCAAGCCGCCCGAACACTGGGTCGAGCGATTGAAAGCGGGCGACGCGAAAGCCCGCGCCGAGGCCGCCGTTGCCCTCGGCGCGCTCGGACCGAAAGCGAAGGAGGCCATCCCCGCCTTGCGTGAGGCCGCCAAGGACGCGGACGTCGGGGTGCGGGTCGCCGCCGTCGTCGCCCTGCAGCGCATGGGTCCGCTGGCGGCGGACGCGATCCCTGAATTGGCGCAAGCCCTTCGGAATCGCGACGGGAACGTGCGTGCGGCGGCCGTACGCGCCCTCGCCGCCATCGGCCCGAAGGCGAAGGAGGCGGCGCCGACTGTGGCGAACGCCCTGGGCGACCGCGAGTCGGAGGTTGCTCGCCTGGCGCCCGGGGCTCTGGTCGCGCTCGGGGCGAGCGGGGACGACATTCGCGAGTCGCTGCGCGTGGCGCTCAAGGAGGCGGATCTCCCGGTGCGGCGCGAGGCGGCGTGGGCGCTGGGAGAACTGGCGGAGGAGGACAGGGAGGCCGTGGCCGCGCTGGCGCGTGCCCTGCAGGACGAGGAGGCCACCGTGCGTGAAGCGGCCGCGGTTGCCCTCGGCGACCTGGGCGAGAGGGCAAAGCTGGCGGTGTCGGCGCTGATCGAGGCGCTTCGGGCGAAGGAGCAGGCGGAGCCGGTGCGCCGGCGAGCGATCCTCGCGATGACTGCCATCGACCCGCAGCGGAAGGAAGTCGTGGCAGCGTTGATCGCCGCCCTGAACGATCCGTCCGGGCGGGTGAGGCTGGCGGCCGCATCGGCGCTGTCTCGACACAAAGGCCCAACGGACAGGCTCCTGCCGGTCCTTCTGAGCGCTCTGGCGGACGAGGAGGAGGCGATTCGCGGCGGTGCGGCGGCCGTCCTCGCCAGCCTCGGCGAGAAGAAGCAGGAGGCGATCAAGGCGCTGCGGCAGGCGCTCAAGGACAGGAGCCCCTACGTGCGGCGGGAGGCGGCCGCGGCCCTGGTCCGCCTGGGCGAATCGAAGGAGAGCTTCCAGATCCTGCTGAAGCAACTGGGAGCGGACGACGCTTCGACCCGCGGGGAAGCCGCCGCCGCCCTTGGTTCCCTTGGAGAACTCGCCAACAATGCTGAGGGCGCGCTGCGCAGGGTGCTGGCCAGGGATCCCAAAGGAACTCCGAAAGAGGCCAGTCCGTTCGTGCGTCGGGAGGCCGTCCGGGCGCTGGGGCGCCTGGGAACCGACAGTTCCAACGACCTGCGCGGCGCGCTAAACGATCCTGACGTTCAGGTACAAATCGCCGCGGCACTTGCTCTGCGGATCGTAAAAAAGGATGACAAGGAGGCGGGACAGGTGCTAATGCAGGCGCTCCAGCACCCCGACCCCGGAGTGCAGGCTGCCGCCGCCGCGGCGGTCAACGCCGCGGGGGAGGCCAAAGGAGCCGAGGCCATTCTGCGAACTCTGCTGGACAGCCCGTCCCCGCACGTCCGGCGGCTCGCGGCCGCTGCTCTGACGGCAGCGGGGGCAGAGCCGTAGAGCCAGGGACTTTGAGACAAAACCCCTCCCCCTCTCCGTGGCGGGGAGAGGGCGGGGGAAGGGGGAGGGGTCTTCGCCGGGCGCATGAAAAAACCCCGCCGGCACTTTCGCGTCGGCGGGGCTATCCTTGATTCGGCGGCACAGCCGGCACGAAGATGCGGACATGATCAGTCCGGGTGTGAGCACCCGAACCGGAATCATCCT
>JADLBT010000288.1 GCA_020847555.1 Gemmataceae bacterium | reverse complement strand
GCTCAGCCCATCCACACCACCAAAATGCGAACGGGTCGCGGCCTTGCGATCGCGACCCGTTTCAGGTCGAATGGCCCTGAGCCGGCCACAATCACGACCGATTATTGCGCACGACCATGCACAGCATGAAGCCGAGGCCGACGCCGATGGCGAACGTTGCCACGGGGTAGCGGCGCATGAAGTTCGTCGCGCTGCCCCAGGCAGTTTCGGCCGCGCCCGCGACCGTCGAGGCCGTCTGCTGGACGCAGGATCGGGTGGCGTCCCACGCCTGCTCGGCCACGTTCCGGGTCGTGTCCCACGCCTGCTCGGTAGCCGACTCCACCGAGCAGGCGACGTTCTCGATCCCTTCCTTGATGGCGCCCATCGCGCCGCCGGAGGTTTCTTCCTTGCGGGGGGCGTGGGGCTGGTGGCCGGTGTTACTGGAACCGCGATTCGCTGTGTCTGCCATGATGCACCTCAACATGGAACAGGGGTAAGTTTGAAGTCCGCCCAGGCCCAACCATTTGCCGGGCGTATGTGCGCAGATCAGAAAGGTTGCAATTCATGTGCCGGACTTGATGCGATGACCGGGCGGGCGGGGCTGGCCGCCCGGCGCGGCGCGGGCCAGTCAGGAGGTGTGGCAGGGGGCGCGGCAGTCTGGTACAACGATGACATCCCGGCCCGAGTGCCGGCCCCGCGCCAGCTGCCCCGAGAGCGACCGCATGTTCGTACCGCACTTCCCCCTCGTCGTCCTGTGCCTCCTGGCGGCCGCCGACCCGGTAGCCGCCCTGGGGCCGAAGGACATCGCCATCCTCGTCAACAAGAACGTGCCGGAGTCGCGCCAGGTGGCCGACCACTACTGCGCCAAACGCGGGGTGCCGAAGGAGAACGTCATCGTCCTCGACCTGCCGACCGGCGAGGACATCAGCCGCCGGGACTACGACAAGCGACTCAAGGTGCCGCTGCGGGCCGCCCTCGAGGAGCGGGAGAATGAGGTGCGGGTGCTCCTCACCGTCTACGGGGTGCCGCTGCGCGTGGGGCGGACCGAGCCGACCGCGCAGGAGAAGGCGGACCTGGTGAAGTTGCGGCCGGAGCTGGAGAAGGCGCAGGCCGAGGACAAACGGCTCCAGGAGGAAATCGCCGACCTGGAGGCGAAGGCGAAGGCCGATCCGAAGGCCGACGCCGTCAAAACCCTGGCGGAGCGGCGCAAGGAGCGGACCGCGGTTCAGGGCAAGATGAAACTGCTGAACGAGCGGCAACGCTTCCTCAGTCACGCGGAGACTGAAGCGGCGGTGGACAGCGAGCTGATGCTGCTGTGGTGGGGTCCGTACGAGCTGCGCCGCTGGCAGGTCAACCCGCTGTACTTCCAGGTGCCCGAGCACCTGCGCGAGGACAAGCCGGCCGTGCTCATGACCGCCCGGCTGGACGGCCCCAGCGCCGCGCTGGCGATGCGCCTCGTCGATCAGGCCGTCGAGATCGAGAAGAAGGGGCTGACGGGCAAGGTCTACGTTGATGCACGCGGCATCCGCTACGACGCGAAGGCGGACCGGGGCTTCGGGTATGGCGGCTACGACGAGTCGCTGCGCGAGATGGCCCGCCTGCTGGAGAAGCAAGCCGGCCTGCCGGTCGTTCTCGACGACAGGCCGGGCCTGTTTGCGCCGGGCAGCTGCCCCGAGTGCGCTCTCTACTGTGGCTGGTACTCGCTGGCGAACTACGTCGATTGCTGCCGGTTCGTTCCCGGCGCGGTCGGCTACCACATCGCGAGTTCGGAGGCCGTCTCGCTGCGCAATCCGAAAGCGCGGTACTGGTGCAAGAACCTGCTCGATAACGGGGTGGTCGCCACTCTCGGCCCGGTCGCGGAGCCGTACACGATCGGGTTCCCGAAGCCGGCCGAGTTCTTCGGAACCCTCGTCACCGGCCGGTACACCCTGGTGGAGTGCTACAGCCGCACGCTGATGCTCACGAGTTGGATGACGGTGCTGGTGGGCGACCCGCTGTACAATCCGTTCGCCCGCAACCCCCGGCTGCGCCCCGCGCAGGTCGGGCCGAGCCCGGCCGGCAGCAAGTTCATCATCATGAGGTGAGGCCACAGGAGGAGCATTCATGGCGGAAGCATCGCAACCGGCGCTGCGGCTCGACATCCAGGACGGCGTTGCCGTGCTCACCTTCGACCTGCCGGGTAGCCGGGCCAACACGCTCGGCCAGGCGGTCCTCGCCGAATTGGAGGCCGTCGGAACCCAGCTCGTCGCCCGGACCGACCTGAAGGGGCTGATCCTGCGCAGCGGCAAGCCGGGCATGTTCATCGCCGGCGCCGACCTGCGCGAGCTGGGGGCGGCGAAACCGGCCCCGGAGGCGACGCGCCAGACGATCCGGCGCGGGCTGGACGCGATCGCCCGGTTCGAGTCGCTGCCGTACCCGACCGTGGTACTGATCGACGGCCCGTGCATGGGCGGCGGGCTGGAGCTGTCCCTCGGGTTTGACTACCGGCTGGCCGGGTCGCACCCGAAGTGCGAGATCGGGCTGCCGGAGGTCAAAATCGGCCTGATCCCCGGCTGGGGCGGCACCCAGCGGCTGACGCGCCTGATCGGCCCGGCCCTGGCCGCGGAGCTGATCTGCGCCGGCGAATCGGTCAACGCCGAACGGGCTCGCCAGCTCGGCATCGTCTTCGACGCGGTCCCGAGCGAACGCCTCATGGAGGAGGGGCTGCGGGTACTCGCCTGGGCGCGCCAGTCCGACGACTGGGAGGCGGTCCGCCGGCGCAGGCGGCAGCCGATCGGCCTGAGCGAGGAGCAGCTGACGTTCACCGCCGCGGTGGCGCGCGGGCAGATCCTCCTGAAGACGAAGGGCCAGCTGCCGGCCCCGCTCGCCGCCCTCGAAGCGATCGTGCGCGGGTGCAACCTGCCGCTGGACGACGGCCTGAAGGTTGAGACGGAGCAGTTTGCGCCGCTGCTCGGTAGCCCGATCTCGCGCAACCTCATCGCGGTGTTCTTCCTGCAGCGCGGTCAGAAGGAGCCGGCCTTCGCCGACCCGTCGATCAGGCCGCGCCAGGTCGAGCGCGTCGGCGTCCTGGGCGCGGGGCTGATGGGCGCCGGCATCGCCGGGGCGCACGTCCGCCGCGGCATCCCCACCCTGATGCTCGACAGCAACGCCCAGGCGCTGGAGAAGGGCGTCGCCGCCATCGCCAGGGTGATGCAGACGCGCATCGAGATCGGCCGGATGAAGCCGCCGGAGATGATGGCGGCGATGATGAAGCTGAGCACCACGCCGAACCTCGCCCTGATGAGCGACCGCGACGTGATCATCGAGGCGGTCGTCGAGAACGAGAAGGTCAAGACACAGCTCTACCGCGACCTGCAGTCGGTGCTCCGCGACGACGCGATCCTTGCCTCGAACACCTCGACCATCTCGATCACGCGCATGGCCCAGGCGTGGAAGCGGCCCGAGAACTTTGGCGGCATGCACTTCTTCAACCCGGTCGATCGGATGCAGCTGGTCGAGGTGATCCGCGGCGAGCAGACGGGCGACGAGACGGTGGCGACGCTGTTCGCCCTGGCGAAGCAGATCGGCAAGACGCCCATCGTGGTGCGCGACTGCCCAGGGTTCCTCGTCAACCGCATCCTGTTCCCGTATCTCAACGAGTCGCTGGTCCTCCTCGAGGAGGGCGCCGACCCGCGCGCGATCGACAAGGCGGCGGTGGACTTCGGCATGCCGATGGGGCCGATCACGCTCAACGACCTGGTCGGGCTCGACACCTCGCTGTACGCCGGCACCGTCATCAACACCGCCTTCGCCGACCGCGCGACATCGACGCGCATCCTGCAGGAACTGGTGAACGCGGGGCGGCTGGGGCAGAAGTCGGGCGCGGGGTTCTACAGCTACGCGAAGGGGTCGCGCGGGGCGGACGACCCGGCCTTCGCCGTCATCCTGGAGCGGGTCCGCACCGGCCGCCGGGCGATCGACCAGGCGGAGATCGCCGACCGGCTGTTCCTGCCGATGCTGACCGAGGCGAGCCGGGTGCTGATGGAAGGCATCGTGCGCGAGCCGGGCGACGTGGACCTGGGATTGATCCTGGGCATCGGCTTCCCGCCGTACCGTGGCGGCCTGCTGCGCTGGGCCGACAACCAGGGACTCGGCCAGGTGCTGGAGAAGCTGAAGCGCTACGAGGCGCTGGGGCCGCGCTTCCACCCGACCGAGCAGATGCGGCGGCTGGCGGCGGAGGGGAAGGGCTTTTACGGCGGGAGTTAGGTTCTTTCGGCGCGAGGGATCGCCCGATGGCGAGCTATCAAGGACACCTGTCGGTTTCCGTCGTCCTGGGGGCGTGTTACGGCGGGGCCGGAGCGCTGTACGGCAACCAGGACTGGGGGCCGGCGTTCCTCGCTGCAGGCGTCACCACCGTCGGCGGTCTGCTCCCTGACCTCGACAGCGACAGCGGCGTCCCGGTGCGCGAACTCTTCGGCCTCACCGCCGTCCTCGCCCCGCTGCTGCTGTTTACCCGCGTGCGCGACGCCGGGTTCACCCTCGATCAGACGGTGGTGGTGCTCGCTGGCGTCTACGTGCTGATCCGCTACGGCATCTCGGAGGTATTCAAGCGCGGCACCGTCCACCGCGGGATGTTCCACAGTCTGCCGGCCATGCTCATCGCCGGGCTGGCCGTCTTTCTCGGCTACCACAGCCCGGATCGGGGTCTGCGCCTCTACCTCGCGTGCGGCGTCATGCTCGGGTTCCTGTCGCACCTGATCCTGGACGAGCTTTACAGCGTCGATTTCACGGGCGTGACCGTCCGCCTGAGCAAGTCGGCCGGCAGCGCCCTGAAGCTGACCTCGTCCTCGTGGCCGGCGACGGCGGTGACGTACATGATTCTGTCCTGCCTCGTGTACGTCGCCTGGACGGACTGGCGGCGCGGCGAGGACGTGCAGTGGATCCGCCCGCGACTGCAGACCCCGGTCACGGAGCGTTATCCCTGATCAGGAAGTAGAAGAGAGGGTAACTAAAGCCCACGGGCCGCGGTCCGTGGGCTTTACCGGGCTCTTTGACGTTAGCGCTGCGGCAGGGCGAGGGTGGGCGGCGGCGCGTGCTCCAGCGGCCAGGGGGCGGGCAGCAAGCGGCGCGTCAGCGCCCTGACCCCGCGCGCGGCGGACCGGAATAATTGCCAGCTGACGAAGAGATGGAAGGCCAACGCCAGCAGGACCGCCAGGGGTATGGCAACGAGCATCCCCAGCGGCACCGCAAACACGATCAACGTCCCGGTGAGCACACGGCGCATCCTGTCCATAGATTGGCTCCGCGTTGTGCGAGTCCTTTCGACCACCCCCGGCGGGGCGCGTCAGAAGCGCAGCCCCAGCCGGCCGAGCCGCTTCACTGTCTCCGCCATCAGCGCGTCCTCCTCCGCCTCGTCCTTCGCCAGGTACGTGACCGAGAAGCGCAGGTACGGGCCGGCGTTGTCCCACGGCACGCAGATCACCGACTGCTCGTGAATCAGGAACTGCGACGCTTCCTCGGCGTCGGCGAACGTCCTTTCGCCGCACGCCTTCGGGGCACGCACGTAGAGGAAGTAGGTGCCGCCCGGCATCTTTGCCGTGAAGCCGACCTGCTTCAGGGCAGCCACCAGCTTTTCCAGCCGCCGCCGGTACTTGGCGCGCGTCTGGTCGCCGATCTCGGTATGGCGCAGCGCCTCGGCGGACGCCTGCTGAATCGCCATGAACTGCCCCGAGTCGCAGTTGTCCTTGACGTCCGCGAACGCCTGGACGATCCGCGGATGGCCGGCCACGAACGCCATCCGCCAGCCGATCATGTTGAACCCCTTCGACATCGAGTGGATCTCGACGCCGACCTCCTTGGCCCCCTCGACCTGCAGGAAACTGAGCGGCGGAGCGTCGTAGCTGAGCAGGATGTGGGCCGCGTCCTGCACGACGACGACGCGGTTCGTCCGCGCGAAGTCGATCACCTGGCGGTAGAAGTCGCGCGTCGCCACCGCCCCGGTCGGGCTGTTCGGGTAGTTGATAACGAGCAGCTTCGCCCGCCGCTTGATCTCCGCGGGGATCGCGACCAGGTCCGGGTAGAACCCGTTCTCCTCCAGCAGCGGTAGGTTATAGACCTCGCCGCCGTAGTACTTCGTGTGGGTGCCGGCCACCGGGTAGCCGGGGACGGTCATCAGCGTCACGTCGCCCGGGTTGATGAAGACGGCCGGCAGCATCGCCAGGGCCGGCTTGGAGCCGATGGCGTGGTTGATCTCGGTGGTCGGGTCGAGGGTGACGTCGAAGACGCGCTTCATGAACCCGGCGGCCGCGTCCTTGAACGCCTGGATGCCGTTGTCGGCGTAACCTCTGTTTTCGAGCTGGTTCGCCTCGCGGGCCAGCGCCTCGCGCACCAGCGGGGCGGCCATCTCGTCGTTCTCACCGATGCCGAAGTCCAGGAGTTGGCGCTCCGGGTGGGCCTGGAGGACGGCCCGCCTGGCGCGTTTGATCTTCTCGAACTTGTAGATCTCGGTGCCCTTGCCGTAGTTGGCCCCGCCGATGCGGTCGGCGAACAGAGTCTGGAACCAGGGATCGGCCGGTGCGCTGCTCATCGTGGTGCGGCATCCTCCGAGGCCCGGCGCTCTGACCGGACGGCGCGGGCGGTAGGGGTGGGACAATTTGAGAACACTATACGGAATCGGTCGTTTCGTTGATAGAGGAGATTTCGGCAGCGGAGGGGAGCGGGCGTCCCTCCTGCCGCGACTCCGTCACGATCCGGGGGTTCAATATCATGGGAAGCAACCATCGCCCTCCGGAGGACGTTTCATGACGGGTCGGTTTGTTACGGTCGTCGCGCTGGGTTGGGTGGCACTGGCTGTGGGGGAGGGGAGGGCACAATTCCGCGGGCCGAGGGGGGGCGACCCGGCGGCCCGGTACGGGTGGCTCCCCGGTCTGGAGGACGGCAAAGCGCGAGCGCGCGTAACCGGCAAACCGCTCATGGTGATGGTGCGGTGCGTTCCGTGAATTGACTGCCGCGAATTTGACGGGCAGGTTGTCCGTCTCGAAGGTTTCAGGGACATTGCCGACCAGTTCGTCCGGGTCCGGCTGACGCGCATCGACACGCAGGATCTGAATCTGTTCGAGTTCGACTACGACCTGACGCTCGTGGTCTTCTTCCTGGACGCGGGCGGGAAGGTGTACGCGCGCTACGGCGCGCGGGACGGGATCGACGCCGACCGGCGCCAGTCGCTGCCGGGGCTGCGCTACACCATGCAGTCGGTCCTGGAGATGCATCGAAGCGCAGACAAGACCTTCGCGCCCCGCTCCGCGGAGGGTCCGAAGTTCGCCCGCAGCAGGTTCGGCTTCGGTCCCAGGGGCGGGCGCGGCTGTCTCCACTGTCACCAGGTAAAAGAGATCCAGCACTCTGCCCTGAAGCGTGCGGGCACCTGGAGCAGGGATCTGATCCACCGCTACCCGTTGCCTGACAACCTTGGGTTCGAGCTGGACGTGGACCGCGGCAACATCGTCAAGGCGGTCAAGGATGGCTCCCCTGCCGCGGCCAGCGGCCTCTGGGCCGGGGATGTGGTGCGCCGAATCGACAACGTGCCCATCCACTCCCTCGCCGACGCGACGTTCGCCCTGGACAGGGCGATGAAGGCGACCGAACTCGACGTCGTCTGGCAGCGCGACGGTCAGATCCGGACCGGCAAGGTACAGCTACCGGCCGGGTGGCGGAAAAGTGATATTTCGTGGCGGGCATCGCTGCGGGAACTGGTCCCCTACGGGCGCCTCGACGGCTTCGACCTCGGGCCGCAGGAGCGGAAGGCGCTGGGGCTGTCCCCCACCCAGCTCGCGTTCCGGCAAAAGCAGCTCGTCACGACCCAGGCCCGCAAGGCCGGGGTACGCGGCGGCGATATCATCCTGGACGTCGATGGCCGGAAACTGGCGATGGGCGTGGATGGGTTCGCTCGGTACATCCAGCACAACTATGTGGTCGGGGACCGCGTCACGCTGAACATCCTGCGCGACGGCAAGCGGATGGATCTGCTCATGACCCTGGAGCCGTGACCCGCAGCCAGCCCATCTGGGGCAAGTGCGGAGTGAGGAGAGGCGGCGGGAAAGCCCACGGGTGGCGTCCCGTGGGCGAAGCGCTGGCGACTTCACCCACGGGACGCCGCCCGTGGGCTTTTTCTCCCCACTGCCACTCGCCGCAGCTGGGCGTCGCGACAATGCGTTCCACCGTGCCAAATTGCCTGGCGGACGGGGGAATTGTCGCGACCGGACTACCCCGGGCGGTTGGCGCAGGGTAGAATAAGCTAAGTAGGAGCGGGCAAGAAAGACGACTCGTATACTGCTCAGCCGTGCAGAATGAACAATCAGGCCCTCACCAGGCCCGACCGGTACCTGACGAGGACCGTTCGCCGTGGCACTGACTCCCCAAGATCGCGATCTACTCCAGCGCTGCCTGCACCACGAACCGGGAGCCTGGAATGACTTCATCGATCACCACCTCGGCCTGATCTACCACGTCATCCACCACACCGCCCACCTCCGCAGCGTCCCGTTGCGCCCCGAGGACACGGAAGACCTGGCGTCCGAAATCCTGCTGCAAATCGTGGCGAAGGACTACGCGGTGCTGCGGCAGTTCCGCGGCAAGAGTAGCCTGGGGACGTATCTGACGGTCATCGCGCGGCGCATCTGCGTGCAGGAACTGGCGCAGCGGGCGACGGCCCGCGAGGTCCAGCTGCGTACCGACGACGGCCAACTGTCGTCCATCGAGGCCGAGCCGGAAGGTCCGCCGCAGGCGGGGGTCGGTCTGGAGACGCTGGAGGAGGTGGCCCGGCTGTTGAAGAAGCTGCCGGCACGCGAGCGC
Source organism: Gemmataceae bacterium (assembly GCA_020847555.1). The sequence goes on along the minus strand of JADLBT010000288.1, from coordinate 24,443 downwards.
CAGGTCGTGCGGTTGTACTACCTGGAGGGCCGTACTTACGAGGAAATCGCCACCGAGCTGAACGTGCCGGTCAACAGCATCGGGCCGGTCCTGTCGCGGGCCCGCAAGAAACTCCGGACCAACGTCCTGAAGCCCCCTCCCGTCCACCGCGAATCGAAGCGTGAGGAGTCGTAACCCGCCTTTGAGCTGGCGGACGAGCCGGAAGCGTCCGCGCGGGAAAGGTTGGCGGACCCGTCGCGGACGCTTCCGGCTCGTCGGGTTTGGTCTGCCAACTCTTTGCAATTGACCGTCCGGTCACCGCGACCGTATAGTTTTACGGGAGCGAGTTCCTCACCTGTACGAGAGGAGGACCACGTGTCCACCCGGTCGAAGAAGAATGAGAGCGAGCTGTTGGGATTCCTCGGCGTCGGTCTGGATAACAAGGACGAACACCAGCGGGTCACCCGGAACGAGAACTTCCTCCTGGTCGGGGGCTCTCAGGAAACGCATGAAAAGATGCAGGATGCGTCGATCAAATTCAACGAGTCCCTCCAGAAACGGGGCAAACGGCTGCCGGACGCCTCGCTGGACGAGGCGCTGGACCTGCTCCGCGAGGCTCTCGACGATTGACGCGCCGCCGCGCGGCGGGCTTCCCCCGCCGGCGCCGCGCCCGTGAAACCTCTTCTCTCCTCTGCAGGTATTCCCTTTCAGAAATCCCAGCGCGGGTGGGCGGAACGTGTCGGGTGACGATGCCGCATTGGTTCGCCGCTGTCTGCGGAGTGACGCCGAGGCGATCCGCACCCTGGTCGAGCGCTTCCAGCCGGAGGTATTCGGCCTGTGCGTCCGATTGCTGCACCACCGCCACGACGCGGAGGACGTCACCCAGGAAGTCTTCCTGCGCGTCTTTCGTAGCCTGCGCCGCTGGGATCCGGGCCGACCGCTCAAACCGTGGGTCGTCGGCATCACCGTGAATCGGTGCCGAACCTGGCTGGCCCAGCGCGTGCGCCGACCGGACCTGGCTGGCTATCTGCAAGACACGGCCGCCGACAAGCCCGCGGACGACTCCGCCGAGTTGGCGGCCGAAATCCAGGCCGCGCTCGCGGACCTGCGCCTGGAGTACCGGACGGTGTTCGTCCTGTTCCACGAGCAGGGCCAGCCTTACGAGGAGATCGCCGCCGCCCTGGAACGCCCCGTAGGGACGATCAAGACGTGGTTGCACCGAGCCCGGCTGGAAGTGCTGGACCGGCTGCGCCGACGTGGGATGGTAGCGGAGGTGGGGCATGAGCTGCCTTGACTGCCAGGAACTGCTGCAGCGACTGCTCGACGGCGAGCTTCTTCCGGACCGGGTCGAGCTGGATCGGCACCTGGCCGGGTGCTCCGAGTGCCGCGACCGCCACGTCGTCGCGCAGCGCCTGACGGATGGGTTAAAGCTCCTGCCCCGGCCAGCGGCTCCCGAGGGGCTAACCGCGCAGGTCGTCGCTGCGGCGCTGCGCGAGCGCGCCGCACGTCTGCGCCGGCAGTGGCGGCGGGGCGCGGCGCTGGCCGCCGGCCTGCTCCTGGCGGCCCTGGCCGGCTACACGTGGCTGGTCCCCGGCCCCGACGAGCCGGGCTTCCTCGCCTCGGTGCGCCCCCCCGAGCCCGACCGTCGTGCCGAGCCCAGCCTGCGCGAAGGAGCCCAGGATGCGCGCCAGGCTCTGGCGGCGCTCGCGGATCGGATCGGCGACAAGTTGCGCGAGCAGGGCGGCGTGTTCGAGGCCTCGACGCTACCGCTGCAGTTCGTCTCGACCGATTCGCTACCCAGCGTCGGGGCGGTGTCCCAGCCGCTGGAGGCCACTGTTCGGGGGCTCCGTCAGGGCACCGACGGCGTTTCGACCGGCGTGCAGACTGTCGGCGGGTCGGCGCGCCGAGCCCTGAATTACTTTTTCCGCAAACTACCGCCGCTGCAATCCAGGAGCTAGCGCGGTTCCCAGGCGGGTTGCATACGCTCCAGGCGAGCCGGAGCCTGACGGCTCCGGCTCGCCTGAATGCAACGGTGGCGGCTCGTGGGTTTCCTCCTCTGCTCCCCCGCCTGAGGCGTTTATGAAGTCCTGCCCGCGCTCGCCGTTGCTCCTTGCCGCCCTCCTGTCGCCGCTGGCCGCCGGGTCCGCCTGCGCCGCGACCCCGCGCGAGGAGCTGATCCGGCTCGTTCCCGGCGACGTCGGCTTCTGCCTCGTCATCGGCGACCTGCGCGTCCATCACGAGCGAGTGCTGCGCTCGCCGTGGATCAAGGCGCTCGGCGAGTCGCCCCTCGGCCGGGCCATCGTCCAGGCGCCGGAGCTGGCCGGGTTCGGCAAGCTCGACGACCATCTGCGGCGCCGGCTGGGCGTCACCTGGCCGCAGCTGCGCGACGAGATCCTCGGCGATGCCATCGTGCTCGCCCACCGCGCCGGCCCGCCCGGCAAGCCCCACGACGAAGAGGGCGCGCTGCTCCTCTGGGCTCGCAACCCCGACCTGCTCGCGAAGGTGGTCGAGCGCCTCAACCAGGAGCAGCAGCGGGCGGGCGAGCTGAAGGAGGTGCAGGCCCGGGCACACCGAGGGCTGAAGTATTGCCGCCGCGTCGAGGCCGGCGGCGAGAGCTTCTACCATCTCGGCGGGCCGGTGCTCGTCTTCGCGGCCCGCGAGGGGATGCTGCGCGAGATCCTCGACCGCCGCGCCGACCTCAAGCGGCCGCCGGACCTGCCGCTCGCCGCACGACTGAAGCAGGCCGGCACCGACAGGGCTCTGGCGACCCTCTGGATCAACCCGCGCGCGCTGGACGCGGAACTCCGCACCCGGGCCGAGTCGCTCAAGCCGGAACCGGCCCACGCGCTGAACACGTTCCTGACCTACTGGAAGGCGCTGGACGGCGTCTCGCTCTCGCTGACGCTCGATCGCGACCCGGAAGTGGTGCTGGCCGCCCACGCCCGCGCGGCCGACCTGCCGGCGGCCGCGCGGCGACTGTTCGCGGCGGCGGGCAAGGCGTCGGACCTGTGGGGCCGATTCCCGGACGACGCCGTCCTTACCTTCGCCGCGTGCGTGGACGTGCCGGCGCTGTTCGAGGCGCTGGGCGAGTTCCTGACGCCCGACGCCCGCCGAGCGATTGCCGCGGAACTGCGGGCGCGGCTCGGCGTCCCGCTGAGCGAGACGCTGACGCGCCAGCTCCTGCCCGCGCTCGGTCCGGACTGCGGGTTGTGCCTCGTCTCGGCGGGCAAGGACCGCCCCCCGCACCTGCTCGTGGCCCTGCGGATCCGGCCCGGCCCCGGGGCGATGCCGGCGGCCCGGTCGCTCCTGCAACAGATGCAGCTGTTCGCCGTCCTCGGGGTGCTCGACCACAACCGCAAGAGCCCTGACCCGATCTACCTGAAAAAGGAAGTGCAGGCTGGCGTCGAGGTCCATTACTTCGCCGGCAAGAAGTTCCCACACGGACTGCGCCCGGCGTTCGCCGTCAAGGCCGGCTACCTCGTCCTCGCCAACTCGCCCGACGCGATCCGGCGCTTTGCCGCCGTGGCCGGGCCGGCGCCGCAGGGGTCCAACATACCGCTGCTGCGCGTGTCGTTGCAGCGGCTGGCGCAGTTCCTGAAGGAGCGGCGCGACCCCATCCTCGCCTTCCTGGCACTGCGGAACGGGCTGGCACGCGGGCAGGCCGGCGCGCGGCTGGAGGGACTGCTGTCGGTGCTGGAGTGGTTCGATCACGTCGAGCTGACGCAGCGCACCGAGGGGGATCGGATCGATTGGGTCGTGCGGTTGAAGACGTTCGTGCCGAAGCGGTGAAGGGCCTGTCCCGTCCTGTGAGGCCGTAAAGCCCACGGGCCACGGTCCGTGGACTTTCGCACCTCATGCACGGTCCGGGCGGTGGAGTCCGGTTTGGGTTCTCCCTCTCCCACGAGGGGAGAGGGGGGGTAGCAGACACCCTCTTCCGGATCGTGCCTCAGGTGACCGGCGGGGCACCCTGCAGCGGTAGCCGAACGGTGAACTGGGCTCCCTGACCCGGCTGAGATTCGACCTCGATCGTCCCCCCGTGGTCCTGTACGATGCCGTGACTGATGCTCAGGCCCAGCCCGACCCCCTTGCCGAGCGGCTTGGTAGTGAAGAACGGATCGAAGATCCGGTCGCGGATCGACGGGGGGATGCCGCAACCATTGTCGATGACGTGAATCGCAACGGCGCCGTCGGCGGCGCGCGTCCGCACCGTCACCTGCCCCCCCTCGGCACAGGCGTCGATCGCGTTGGCCACCAGGTTGAACACGACCTGGTTGATCCGCGCCGGGCGGCAGGTCACGGGCGGCAGCGGTTCCAGGTCGAGCGCCAGTTCGACCTTCCGCTTGGCGGCCAATCCGCGCGTGACGCTGAGGGCCGATTCGACGCCCGCGTTCAGATCCACCTCGTCCAGCTCGCTCTCGTCCAGGCGGGCGAACTCCCGCAGCCCCTGCACGATCTGCTGGATGCGCTTGAGCCCCTCGCGTGACCGGGTCAACAGGCCGTCCAGGTTCTCCAGCGTGTACGGCAGGTCGATCTCCGCGGCGAAGTCGTGGATCTTCGCGAGCGTCTCGGCCGCGTGGTCGCTCAGGACCGCCTCGGCCTGGGCGTACAGATCGAGGAGCTGGCGCAGCATCCCGACATCGCGCTGGACGACGGCGGTGTTGCTGTTGACGAACGCGAGCGGGTTGTTGATCTCGTGCGCCACGCCGGCTGCCATCTGCCCGAGCCGGGCCAGGGCCAGGTCGCGCTTGACGCGCTCGTGGTCGAGCAGCGTCGCGTGCAGAGCGGCGTTGTCGAGGACGGCGGACACCTGCAGCGAGATGGCGGTCAGCAGGTGCAGATCCTCGTGGGTGAAGTCGGCTCCCTGCCCGGATCGGTCCAGCTGTAGCACGCCGAGCGGACGGTCGTCGCGGCTCTTGAGCGGCACGCAGACGAACGACCGGACGCCGGCGGCCATGAGCGTCTGGGCCGGGACCGTCTCGCAATGGTCGGCGGCGACGACGCCGACCCCCTCGGCCAGGACGCGCTGGACGACGGACCGGCTGTAGACCTGATTGGGGGCTCGGTCCGGGCGCCGCACCCGCACGGCTCGGACCTCCATCCGATCGCCCTCGCGCAGCAAGACAAGGCCCCGGTCCGCCTTCAGGAACAGGGCGAGCAGGTGGTCCAGCAGGCGCGGGAGCAGGACGTCCAGGTCGAGCGTCTGGGCGAGGTGGTGAGCGATGTCGAGGACGGCCTGCAGCTTCGTGGCCGAGTCGAGCCGGTACAGGTCGGAGTTAGACGGGTGCAGCGACAGTTCGGACCGGATGATCACGCCCGACTCGAGCCGGTCCGGATCCTCGAACAGGAACTCGCACGACCCGATCAGGATACGGTGGTGCTCGTGCAGCTCCGCCTTGCCCTTCAGCGGCAGCCCGTTCAGGTAGGTGCCGTAGCTGCTGCCGAGATCTTCGAGGTAGAACGTGTCGCCCTCGTGGGTGATCTGGGCGTGCCGGCGGCTGACGTCGGGAAGGTCGAGGTGGATGTGGGCGGTCGCGTGCCGCCCGATCGTGACCTGACGATCCCTGAGGGGGAACCGCGTCCCGGCGTCGGGACCACTGAGAAGCAGCAGGTGCGCCATGACTCGGTTTGTACTCCAGCAGGGGACGTGCAGGCGGCAAGTGGGAGCCCGCCGAGCACACGCGCCCGGGGTTTGGGGCATTCCTCCGCAACCGCGCGCTCACGCCGCGCCGCTCGCCGCCGCCTCAGACGGCGGTCCCTGGGGGAGCACCCACCGCCCGGCCTTCATCACGGCCACGACGTTGTGGAGGCATTCCAGGTCGGCGAGCGGATTGCCGCGGACTACCACCAGGTCGGCCCGCCGCCCCGGGGTCAGGGTGCCGCGGTCGTCCAGGCCAAGCGCCTCGGCCGCCGTCCCGGTCGCCGCCCGCAGGGCCTCGGCGGGCGTCAACCGCAACTCGCGCACGGCCGCACGCAGCCCGATGTCGAATCGGTCGATCGGCGTCAGGCGCACTCCCGCGTCGCTGTGCAGGGTGAACGGCACGCCGGAGTCGATCATTTGCCGCTCGCAGGCGAACCGGATGTCGAGTCGGCGCACCGGGCCGCTGTTCAGACTGGCGATCTGCGGCAGGAAGGCGCGGCGGGCGGTCCCGGACATGGTCAGGCCGACGTACTGGCCCTGGTCGCGCATGCGCCGAGCCAGCTCCGGATCGAACTCGTAGCGATTCTCCTCGACGCGCCAGTCACAGTGCTCGATGGTGCGGACGCGCGCCGCCACGGCCCCGGGGAGGGCGGCGCGGCTCAGGACGTGGGCGGCGGTGTGGCGTCCGGCCTTGCGCCCGATGTCGGCGATGAGAGTGAGGGTGTCCGGATCGTACTGCGCCCGCATCGGATCGGAGCTGGGCGTCATGTTGCCGCCGGTCGCCATCACCTTGAGGAAGTCCGCCTCCTCGGCGAGCATGCGCTCGGCCGCGGCCCGCACCTCGGCGGGGGTGTCGGCGAGCAGGCCGAGCCAGTGACAGTGGCCGGTCCGGGTCGTGATCGGGGCGCCGCAGGACAGGACGTCCGGCCCATCCGCCTCGCCCCGGCGAATGCGGTCGCGCACCGCCTGCACGATCCGCCCGCGGCCGCCGCAGTCGCGCACCGTCGTCAGCCCGGCGTGGAGGGCGGCGCGGGCGTTGGCGAGAGCCCGGCGGGTCAGGTCGTCATCCGATTCGCGGCCGACCTGCTCGACGATCGCCTCGTTCGTCTCCAGCGCCACCATGACCAGGTGGACGTGGGTGTCGATCAGGCCAGGCAGGATGGTGCAGCCGGAGAAGTCCAGCCGTTCGCCGGAGCAGTTCGCGGGTGGAAGCAGGCTGCGGTCAATCGCCTCGACGCGGTCGCCGACCAGGCGCAGGACGGGATTGAGGACGGCGGCGGCGCCGGTCCCGTCGAACAGGCGGTCGGCGGTCAGGGTCAGGCCGATCATGGGGGCTCCTCAACTCGACTGCCGCGCTCACCAGTCCCACCAGCCCAATGCGCCCGCGCCGGGCTGGGGGGACTGGTGCGAGTGCCAGCGATGGGCTGGTTCTCACAGCGTATCACAGCGTCGCCAGAAGCCAATCGGAAATCGTTGGCGTCTCGCCCCACGCCCGGTAGAGTGACCACCGCCCCGTCGCCAGAATCGGCTGCTCCCGGAGTAAATTATGAAGCGCCTCCTCGTGTCGCTGGTACTGCTCCCTGTCGCGAACCCCATCGGTCCCGCCGCCCAGCCACCACAGTCGGAGGACGACCGGCTGACGGCCTACTTCAAGGCGTACCTCGACGAGGAGTTTCGCCATCGCCCGCTGGAGGCGACGCGCCAGGGCGACCACCGTTTCGATCACCTGCTCGACGACGTCTCTCCCGAGGCCCGCGCCGCCGGGAAGGAGCGCGCACGCAAGGCACTCGCGGATCTCCCAAAGACCATCGCCTTCCAGAAGCTGACCCGCGGCGGGCAGATCGATTTCGAGATCTTCCAGCACCACCTGCAGCGCGAGCTGTGGCTCGCCGAGAACACCCGCCCGTTCGAGGACGATCCACGTACCTACAACGACTACATTAGCGACAGCGTTTACCTCTTGCTCACCCAGTCGAGCCTTCCCCGGCCGGTCAACGTCCGCAACGCCATCGCCCGCATGCGGGCGATTCCGAAGATCGTCGCCGTCGCGAAAAAGGTGCTGGGCAACCCGCCGCGCGTGTTCGTCGAGACAGCCATCCGGCAGAACCGGGGGGCGATCGCGTTCTACGATGGCGGCCTCTTTGACTTCGCCGGGGAGGCGCCGCAGCTGAGCGAGCTGCGCAAGGCGTGCCGGCCGGTCGTGGCCTGCCTCAAGGAATACCAGCAGTTCCTGCAGCAGGAACTCCTGCCTCGCGCGAACGGCGCCTGGCGGATCGGCAAGGAGAAGTTCGCCCGCAAATTGGAGCTGGAACTGAACGCCGGGCTGACCGCCGACGAGGTGCTGCGCGAGGCGGAGGTCGAGGCCGACCGCGTCGAGGCGGAGATGTACGTCATCGCCCGGCAGCTGTGGGCCGGTCTGTTCCCGAAGGCGCCTCTGCCGCCGGATGACGCGGAGGGTAAGCGCGCCACGATCCGCAAGGTGCTCGACCGGGTGAGCCGGGACCACGGCCGCGTCGAGGATCTCGTCAAGGACGTCCGTGCCGGCGTCGAGCGGATCAGGGCGTTCATCAAGGAGAAGGACATCCTGCGCCTGCCCGAGCCGGACCGTTGCCGGATCGTCGAGATGCCGGAGTTCCAGCGCGGCAACAGCGTCGCCTACCTGAACCCGGCGCCGCCGCTCGACCCAAAGGCGGCCAGTTACTACGCCATCAGCCCACCCCCGCGCGAGTGGGACGCGAAGCGCATCGCCAGCTACCTGCACGAGTACAACCGGCACATGATCCAGATCCTCACGATCCACGAGGCATACCCCGGCCACTACGTCCAGCTGGAGTACTCGAACCGCCACCCGTCGCTGATCCGCCGCGTCCTCTCGTCCGGCGTGTTCGCGGAGGGGTGGGCGGTCTACACCGAGCAGATGATGCTCGACCAGGGGTACGGCAACGGTGATCTGGCGCTGCGCCTGAACCAGTTGAAGTGGTATCTGCGGACGGTCGCCAACGCCATCCTCGACTACAAGATGCACTGCACGAACATGACGGACAGGGAGGCGCTGCTGTTCCTGATCCTGCGCGCCTACCAGTCCGAGGCGGAGGCGATCCTGAAGGTTATCCGGGCGAAGCAGAGTTCGTGCCAGCTGTCCACCTACTTCGTCGGGCGGATGGCGTTCCAGCGGCTGCGGCGGCGCTTCCAGCGCGACCTGGGCGAGAACTTCCAGCTGGGACGGTTCCACGAGGCGGCGCTGGACCACGGCACCTTGCCGGTGAAGTACCTGCCGGAACTGGTCGCCCACCGGCTGCAGCGGCCGCGGTGACGGCCCATCTCGGGGGTAATTTGACAGGGCGACGGGCGCGACCTACGGTTGGAATGGTTTTCCCTCCTTCAACCGGAAGGTGTGTCATGGCCGTTCTGACCCTTGCCTCGCAGTCGCCAACCTCCGGGCGCCGACCGGCGGTCGAGTGCCGCGTCGCCGAGCGACATCTCACCGCGCTGCAGACGTCGTGCCAGCCCGTTGCGGCCCGGCACGATAACGACCTGACGTGGGAAGGAACGATCCGGGACATCTCGCTCGGGGGACTCGCCCTCGCGCTGCGGCGGCGCTTCGAGCCGGGGGCCGGCCTGAGTATCGAGTTGCCGGGGGTGGACGCGAATGAGCCCGAGACCCTGCTGGCCCGCGTCCTGCACGTCCGGCACGGCGCCGACGGCGAGTGGATCCACGGCTGCCGGTTCATCAGCCCGCTGAGCGAAGAGGAGGTGGAACGCTTCCTGAGGCTGACCGTCCTCCCGCCGACCGCGCCCGCCAACGTCGTCACCGGGGTGACGTTCCGGGGCAGAGACGCCGCCGGCCGCGCGATCATCCTCACGGTGCAGCGACTCTCCCCCAGCGGGGCGTGGCCGCCGCCGCCGGAGGCGACTGTCTCCATCAAGGTGCGCGGGACCGGAGGGGGGCCGGCGACGGTGCAGGTCGTCGTGGACGACTGCCGCCAGGAGGCGGACGGGTGGCTCGTCTGCGGTCGGTTCGTCGGGACGCCTGACCTGCAGGCGGTGCGCGATCGCGCGGGCTGACAGGGAACCCTTTACCAGCCGCAAGCGCCAGCGAGCGGTTCGCCCCGCTCGCTGATGCTCGCGGCTGGTAAGCATCGAGCGACTCAATCGCGGTCGGGCCGCCTCCCGGTCGCGTGGACAATGCACGGCGCCGGCGCCCAGTCCGCGATCTCATCCCACGGCCAGAGCGGACGCGGAATCTGCCGATATGCGTAGTTCCAGAAGTCCGACGGCGCGCATCCTGGGGCGCGCACGAGGAGGATTTTCTTCGCACGCTCCTGGTACGCTGCCCGGAACCCGCACGGGCTCTTCGCGACCAGGACGCTTGCGGCGAATGGGTCGATACCGGCGGCGCGAAATAGCTCGGGAGCGAAGTGCGGCCCCGAAGCAGACGTGACGACGATGCGCACGCTCCCGTGCCGCAGCACCACCGCCGGACCCATGTCGATCGGCAGGTTGCGCCCCAGGTGCCCCGACAGCACGAATTGGGCGGTGAAGAGCCGCTCGATCGCGACGTCCAGGGTGAGCGGCTCCGCGAAGCGGCTGTCGCGCACTCCGCCGAGCGTCACCGCGAACCGGGCGCCGGCGCCGCGCATCATCGCCTCGATTGGCAGGTTCGCCGACACCAGAGTGACGAGGGCGCCGTTCCGCCAGTCGTACTTGATCAGTTCGCGCAGCACCCAGGTACTGTCGCCCGGCGCACCGGACGTGGTCGAGTCGGCGCTGTCGCTCAGCACCACCAGCCCGCCGCGCGCCTCGTTCGCCGCGCGCACTGCCTCCTCGACCAGCACCAGTTCCGGGAGGTAATCCCTGCGGCGTATCCACACCTCCGCGGCCACCTCGCGGCAGCGCGCCTCGGCCAGCGCCGCGTCGCCGTCGGCCACGACGACGACCGCGCTGCCCAGTTCCGGAATGTCGAGCCACGGCTGCACGGTTGCCAACCCGGCGGCGAGGATGTTCGGGTCGGCCTCCAGTTCCTGGAGTCTCTGTCGCAGGACGTAACTGATGCTCTCGGGATCCTGCGTGTTGGCGCGCTCGGCGGGAACGACGAGCGGTAGTTTCTGGAACGCCGTCACCGGGCGGGCGCCTTCGACCAGGATGCGGCGCAGGACGGCGGCGCCGCGCTGCCCTGTCTCGAAGACGTCGATGTGCGGCGCGGTGTGATACAGCACCAGGGCGTCGGCGTGGCGTACCATCCTGGCGGTGACGTTGGCGTGCAGATCGAGCGTCGCGACCAGCGGCACGTTCGGCTCGATCAATTCGCGGACGCCTCTCAGCACCTCCCCCTCGACGTCCGGAGCGCCCACCGCCGCGAGCGAGCCATGCAGGGCGAGCAGCACTGCATCGACCGGGAGGGCGGCGCGGAGGGCGTCGAGCAGTTCCTGTCGCAGCCACGCGAACGTTTCGTGGGTGGCGGCGCCGCTCGGCCAGGCCGGCAGGCGCACGAGGCCGACGATCTCGGGGCACTCGGGCCAGGCGCGCAACGCCTGGATCATGCCGCCGAGTTCGTTCGTGTTGTACATCTCCTCGACCACGGCAGCGCCGCGCAGAATGCCGAACGCCTCGAAGTCGTTGCGCGTGGTGGGCAGCGGGTTGAAGGTGTTCGTCTCCTGCCACAGCTGGCCGATGGCGATTCGCATGATGAGGTTCTCCGCTGTCTGCCGAACCAACCCGGAGCGCCAGCGGCGGGCACATGGAGCGCCCGTCGCTGGCGCTCCGGGCTGGTCCGACGGCGCCGAGCAGGTGCTTCTACTCCCCGACCGGCGGCGGCTCCTTACCGTACTTCGCCCGGTACTTGGCCGCGTAGAACTTTTGTCGCTCGGGGTTGCAGGTGAAGCACTGCGACAGCGCCCGGTTGTGCTTCTCGCACCAGTCGCCCTTCGCCTTGCACTCCTTCTCCAGCTTCGGGCTGCACATGCTGCACTCCTCCTCCGGGATGCCGTGCTCGTCGCACCACCACCCGGCATGTTTGCTCTCCGCCCTGGGCTCGGTCTTGCTCTGCGCCTGGCGCTGCCGCTCCTCTGCCTTGCCGCACCCACCCGCGAAGAGCGCCAGCACCGCGAACAGCGCCAGCAGCGACTGGGCATTTCGTTCGATCGAGCGCATCGGTTTACCTCCTTGACTCACGTCTCATCAGGTAGTCCCGCCGGGACGGCCGCGACGACCTGTCGCGACCCGCCGCCGGCCCGTTTCTCCGCCTCCGCTCTGTAGTCGCCGGCCAGCCAGGCGAGTTGCTCCGCCCGGTAGCCGAACACGCCCGTCAGCACTCCCACCGCCGCCGAGGCGAGGGAGTCGAACGCCAGGTACAGGACGCGCAGCACCAGCAGCGACATCAGCATGGCCCCGATCACGCCGCCGATCACCACCGTCGCCAGGGGCCGCTGTACCTCGGCCCCCATGCCGGTGCTGAACGCCATCGGCAGAAACCCGAGGCTCGCCACCAGCGTTGTCATCAGCACCGGCCGCAGCCGCGTTACCGCCGCCCGCCGGACCGCCTCATCCACCGACAGCCCGCGGCGGCGGAGCTGGCGGACGTAGGACACCAGAATCATGTCGTCCAGCACCGCCACGCCCGACAGGGCGATGAACCCGATCGCCGCCGAGATCGAGAACGGCATGTCACGCAGCCACAGCGCGACGATCCCCCCGACCCACCCGAACGGCACCCCGGTGAAGACGCGCAGCGCGTCCACCACGTTCCGGTACGTCACGTAGAGCAGGGCGAAGACGAGCAGCGCGGCCAATGGCACGACAATCAGCAACCGCAGGCGGGCGCGCTCGTAGTGCTCGAACTGGCCGCCCCATTCGAGGTGATAGCGCCCCGGCGGCATCTGCACCTTTGTGGCGATCCGCTCCTGCGCCTCGGCCACGAAGCTGCCCAGGTCGCGGCCGCGAACGTTCGCCGTCACGACCACGCGCCGCTGGCCCCACTCGCGCGTCAGCGTGGACGGCCCTTCCAGCACCTGCACCTTCGCGACGCGCGCCAGTGGGATGCGCTCCCCCGCGGGCGTGGCGATCAGCATCGCGCCGATGGCCTCCGGACCCGTCCGCCAGCGCTCCGGCAGCCGCACCGCGAGGGGGAAGCGCATCTGGCCCTCGACCACCTCGCCCAGCGGCTTGCTGCCGACCGACTCGACCAGGTCGAGTACCGCCCGCGCCGTCAGTCCGTGGCGGGCCAACCCGTCCGGGTCCACCTTGACCTGCAAGACCGGCTGCCCCGTCACCTGCTCGGCGCTCACGTCGGCCCCGCCGTCGATCCCCTTGAGGATCTTCTCGACCTCGGCCGCCTTCGCCTTCAGCGTCTCCAGATCGTCGCCGAACACCTTGACCGCCAGGTCCGCGCGCACGCCCGACACCATTTCGTTCATCCGCAGCTCGATCGGCTGTGAGTAGGCCAGCCGCTGGCCGGGCATTTCGCGCAGCGTCTTCTCGATCAGGGTGGTCAGCTCCGCCTGCGTGGCCGCCCGGCGCCAGCGGTTGCGCGTCTTGAGCGTGACGAACAGATCGGTCAGCTCGACCCCCATCGGGTCGGTGGCGACCTCCGCCGTGCCGACGCGCGACCAGACGCGATCGACCTCGTCGGGGAAGGCGGCCAGAAGCGCCTTCTCCATGCGCGTGTTGAGCCGGAGCGATTCTTCCAGATCGGTCCCCGCCAGCCGCACGACGTTGACCGTGATTGCCCCCTCCGATAGGCGCGGGACAAACTCTGACCCGAGGTGCGGGGCGATCGTGCCGAACGCCACCACCAGCGCCCCCACTGCCAGGCCGACCACGAGAAACTTGTGGTCCATGCACAGGCGCAGGATCGGCGTGTGGATCGCATGGGCCACGCGCATCAGCAGCGGCTCGCGCTCCGGCTGCCCGCGCGACAGCCACAGCGCGAGCAGCAGCGCCAGCAGCGCGGCCCCGAGCAGCCAGGAGCCCGTCCAGTACCACACTGCCCCGGCCACCGTCACCCGGACCAGCACGGCGGCAATGCCGTCGAACAGCGCCCCCGCCAGCGACCGCTGCCGGCGGTCGCCGAAGAGGAAGACACTCGCGAGGATCGGCATGAGCGTCAGCGACAGCACCATCGACCCGAGCAGGGCGAAGATGACGGTCAGCGCCATCGGCCGGAACAGCTTGCCCTCGATCCCTTCGAGGGTGAGGATCGGCAGGTAGACGAGCATGATGATCAGCTCGCCGAACAGCGTCGGCTTGCGCACCTCCAGCGCCGCCGCGCGCACCACCTCCAGCCGGTCCACGCGGCTATCCCTGCCGCCGATGTGCCGGACCACGTTCTCGATCAGGACAACTGAGCTATCCACCACCATGCCGAAGTCGATGGCGCCGAGGCTGAGCAGGCTGGCGGCGATGCCGAAGCGCAGCATCCCCGAGAACGCGAACAGCATCGACAGCGGAATCGCCAGCGCGACGAGGAACGCCGCCCGCAGGTTGCCGAGGAAGAAGAACAGCACCGCCACGACCAGCAGGCCGCCCTCGAACAGGTTGCCGCGCACCGTGTCGATGACGTGGTTGACCAGCTCGGTGCGGTCGTAGACCACCTGAACCCGGACGCCGGGCGGCAGCGACGCCTGCACTTCCTCCAGGCGCTTCTTCAGGGCGGTGGCGACCTCGTGGCTGTTCTCGCCCATGAGCATGAAGCCGAGTCCGAGGACGACCTCGCCCTTGCCGTCGGCCGTCACCGCCCCGCGCCGGATCTCGTAACCGACCTCCACGTCGGCCACGTCGCCCAGCCGGACCGGCACGCCCTCCCTGGCCCCCAGCACGACCGCCCGTAGATCCTCGGCGCTCCCCGCCCGGCCGACGCCGTGAACCAGGAACATCTGCGTCTTCTGGCGGATGCTCCCGCCGCCGGCGTTGTAGTTGCTCTCGTCCCGAACCTTGCGGAACACCTCGTCAAACGTCAGGCCGTACTTGATGAGGCGCTCCGGATCGATGCGGACCTGGTACTGCTTCTCGTAGCCGCCCCAGCTGGTCACCTCGGCGACGCCCTTCACCGTGCGCAGCTGCGGGCGAATGATCCAGTCGTGTAGCGTGCGCAGCTCGATCAGCTTCTTGATCCGCTCCGCCTCGGGCAAGGTGGAGAAGTCGTAGCCCGGGGCGGTGACGACGTAGTGAAAGACCTCGCCCAGGCCGGTCGCCACCGGCCCCAGACTCGGCCGCTCCACGCCCTCGGGCAACGCCGCCGCGTTGAGTCGCTCGGTGACCAGCTGGCGGGCGAAGTAGATGTCGGTGCCGTCGCGGAAGGTGACGACCACCTGCGACAGGCCGAACTTCGACACCGAGCGCAGCTGCACCAGGCCGGGCAGCCCGCCCAGGCTCTGCTCGATGGGAAAGGTGAGGCGCCGCTCCACCTCCTCCGGGCCGAGCGCCGGGGCGGTGGTGTTGATCTGCACCTGGACCGGGGTGGTGTCGGGAAAGGCGTCGATGTCCAGGTAGCGCAGCGAAATCGCGCCGACGGCGGCGAGTGCGAGCACGCTCACGGCCACCAGCAGGCGGTGACGCAGCGAGAAAGTGATGATCCAGTTTAGCACGAGACAGCCTCCGGCGAGGACACGGACCTGTTTCGCGGTGTTGCGACCCGACCGGGCCGCTCACTTGCCGCACCCTCACCCCTCGCCCAGGTTGTTCTTGAGCAGCTCGGAGCGCATCAATCCGCTGCCGCGCGTGACCACGACCTCGCCCGGCAGAATGCCCGCGATGATCTCGGTGCTACCCGCCTCCGTCGCCCCGGGGCGGACGGTGCGCGTGTGGAACACCTTCGGCGCGCCGGGTGCGAGGTAATCCCGGTCGCGGACGAAGACGATGTGGCAATCCCCCTCCCACTGGACCGCCTCGCTCGGGACGAGGACGGCCGCTTCCTCGCGCCGCAGGACGATCCGGCCGCTGCCAAAGGTATGCGCCCGCAGCCGGCCGTCGGCGTTGTCCAGCGCGGCGCGGACCTGAACCGTCCGCGTCTTCTCGTCCGCCTCGGTGCTGACCCAGGCCACGGCCCCAACCACCTCGCGCCCGCCGCCGAGGCGGAAACGGACCTCCTGACCGACACGGACGAGGTGGGCGTCCTCCTGGCGGACGCCGAGCGACAGGACCATGCGCGCCGTATCGGCGACGACAAACAGCGGCCGCGAGGCGTCGGCCAACTCGCCCGCCACCGCCCGACGCGCGATGACGACCCCGTCGAGCGGCGCCCGCAGCGGCAGCAGGTTGGCGGTCGTCGTCGCCGGATCGAGTTCGCGGGCGACCTCGGCGGGTAGGCCAAGCAGCGGCAGGGCACGGGCGGCGTCCTCGGGAGTGAGCTTTTGCACGTCCTCAGTTTTCACCGGCAGGCCGAAATTCACCAGGGCTTGCTGGGCGGCGGCGGCGCGGATCTGTGCGTCCCGCAGTGCCGCCTGGGCCTCCTGGAGTTGCGCGGCCGACACGCCTCCGTCCGCCAGCGGGGCGAGGCGGGCCACAGTCCTGCGCCGCAGCTCGACCTGGGACAGCGCTTGCAGGAGTTCGGCCCTGGTCCTGCCCACCTCGACCGCGTCCACCAGGGCGAGCACGTCGCCCTTCTTGACGGGCTCGCCGAGTTCCCTGTACACGCGCCAGACGCGGCCCGGCACGGACGTCGCCACCGGGGCCACGCGGACCGGGTCGTAGGTGATCTCGCCGTTGGCGGCCACCGACTCGGCGATTGCGCCGCGCAGCGCCTCGGTGACCTCGACGCCGGCCTTGGTGGCGGCATCGTCGGAGCTGAACTGGACGCGCCGCAGGTGCAACTTGCACCGGCTGCTGTTGACCGGGCGGTCAGCGAACGCGAGCGCACGCCGGGCTCGCTCCAGGTCGGCGGCGGTCACCTGCGGCGTGACCTTCAGCTGGGCGACGTCGGGATGTTCCAGCGGGCACTCGTGGACGCCGTGGATGCTGCACCATCCGTGCCTCTTGCCGCGCGGCAGCAGGCCGGGACGACACTCGACACAGAACGTCTCGGGCACGGCGTGTTCGCCGCACCAGTCGTCCGTGCCGATCCCCCCGGCGCCGGTCAACTCCGAGAAACGCGGCAGTTTCCAGCCGGTGCTGTGGCCCCAGTAGGCCAGCGCGCCCAGCGCGAACAGGACGAGCAGGTTCGGCACCGCTCGGCCGAGCAGCCAGCGCAGCGCGGTCGTCCCCGCCCAGGTCGGCCTGGATCCGGGCGGCGCGGAGGGCGCCGCCCCCGGCATCGTGGCGGTCTGTGTGTGGTCGTGCATGGGCTTCCTCCTCGACCCGTCGCAGCGCGGTAGCCGCGCTGGCCGAATCTGTCCGACTCAAGAGCCTGTGAAAGGACGGACCGGGGGCGATAGCTTGCGCAGTGGCGCGGGCCGACGCGCGGCCGGTGTCCTTTGAGGACGCGGCGTGTAACGCGAGCGGGGACGCGCGGGCTGTGAGCGGCTTTCAGACGCGGGGGGGACGGAGCAGGCGGCCGGTGTGAGGTGGGGCGTAGGGAGCGGGCGGTTCGGCGGGGCGGGCACCCAGACAGATCGCGGGAAGCGCAATCTGCGAGCACCCGATCAGGCACGGGATCTTACCGAGGTTACAGGCGGCGCAGCCGCCGGGGCAGGGGCATTTCGGGCCGTGGTGTTCCTTCGGGCTGTCCGCCGACTCAGACCCCGACGAAACGCCGGGCGTGCGTTCCTTGCAGGGTGCGGTCGGTACGAGCGGGGCGGCCTCCGCGGTGCGCCGCGCGCAGCACGAACATCTGGACCGGACCGGCCGGTTCGTTTGGTTCTGGGGACTCGTCTGTTCGGTCTGGACCGTCGGCGCCGCTTCGGAAAGATACGCGACGAGGGCTGCGCCCGCGTGTGTGTTGGCGATGAGGAACGCCCCCAGGCTGAGGAGTGCGATCAGGCGTCGCCGTGTATCACACATTTTCAGCCAGCACTCCAGGCGCGAGAGAAGGTGTACCAGTCCTCGCCCATCTTAGGCAAGTTGGTCGATTCGTGCAACCGCGCGCGAAAGCCGGGGGGCCGACGCCAGTAACTGCTGTCCGAGCCGCGCACGCAGCGCAGGAAGCGGTCTGACGCCCCCCCTCCGACAGCGTACCAGGAGTCAGCTGTGCCCAGGCGCTCGGTTGCATACGATGAGCCTGACACATTTTTTGGGAACTCTCGGCCGCTCGGTGGAACTGATACCCCATCCGGCTGGTTTTGTCCAGTGGGATCGGCAGGAGCCAGTTCCACCAGCCGGACTGCGTATGAGATCCGGTGTGGACACACAATCGCTTTCCGCCCCATGACGCCGACGAGCCGGAAGCGTCAGCGCCGGCTTTGTCCAAGCTGCCCTCGCTGACGCTTCCAACTCGTCACGTTTGCTCCGCCAGTCTTTAGAGCGACCGGAAAAATGAATCAAGGTGCGGGGTCGCCAGGGCCGCCCCCGGCAACGGCCGGAGCGGGTGCAGGGCGACCGCGGTTATGACGCCCAGGAGAACCGGGACGGCTTGCGGCGGCGGGGGATCCAACCCCTGTTGCCACGCAGGCGGACCGAGCATGGCAGCGGCCTGGGGGTATTTCGCTGGTTCATCGAGCGAACCCTCTCCTGGCTGCATCGCAAAGGACGCTTGCGGGTCCGTTGGGATCGATTGCCAGAAGTTCACAATGCCTTCCTCCAATTAGCTTGTTGCCTCATATGCTTAAACTACGTTCAACGACTTATGACCTGACTTTCATTTTTTCCGGTGGCTGCTCGTTGGCGAGCATGGCGTCGAGGCAGTCCTCGCCGATGGGCCGGCCCTTGACCGCCGTGCGGACCAGGTCTTCCAGTTCGGCGGCAGCGAGTTCATCGACTGGTTCGGGAGTCTTCGCCGGCGGTAGGACGGACTCGACCGAAGGCGGTTCGACGTCGCCGATGGCCTTTTTCTTGAGGCCAGCCTCGAGCGAGGAAAGGAAGACTTCGGGGTCTTGCTGGTTCTGGAGGAAGCGGGCTGCGTCCCGCTTGACGTTGCGGGTCAGAAAGGCAGGGTTGTCAGCCACACGTCCTGGACTCAGTGCGAGTTCCACGGCGCGGTCTGCCAGTTCGTATTCGTAGCTGCCGGGGTTGTTTCTGCTGGCGGTGGCCTGAAGGGATTGGATGACGCTTGCACGTGCGTCAGGGTTGGGTAGGCACATCGTGCCTTCTGGCGGTTTTTCCATCGTTCCTCCTCGTGCCCGCCCCCCCCCGTCTGGTGAAGACAAGCCGACTTAAAAGTTGGGACACGACTCGCGCTTCCCGCTACTCGGGTCAAGAAGGCTCGTGTCCTCTATCATTATGTGGGATCGTCCGACCCGCTTCCATGCGACAAGATTCCGAGAAATCTAGCAGACGCCCTTGGGGGATCAACTGTGGAACGCCGACCGACTCCCGTCTGCAAATGCTTCGTGCTGTGTCGCGGGCTGTTCGTCGATCCTGCACGCCAGGACTACACGATCGTCTCGCCCGTGCATCAGGTTCTTGCCCAGCGATACCCTCTCCAGGAAGACTTCTCCGTCTTCGCCCTCTGAACAAACGCTCACGGCTCCTACGAGATCGAGGTGCAACTCCGCAGCCTCGAAGGGGATGTTCTGTGCAGCTGCAAGATGGAAGTACCGTTTGAGGCCCGCAATCCGCTGTAAATCTGGATGATTCCCCTCCACCATCTGCCGATTCAGATCCCGGAGTCGGGGAAGTACGAGGTCGCAATGCTCGCCAACGGCCAGGAGGTGGCGTGCGATACCCTTCTTGCGCACAGGGTGAAGCCAGCGGGGTGAACTCCATTCGCCCGCTTGAGCTTCCCACAGAGCAAGAACTAGACACGACTCGCCGCGGTCCCTAGAATCATGAAGGCGTGGGCTGGCGAAGACCATCGCCACGCGAGCCCAACACGACCGCGATGCGAACCGGGATTCGGCGACCCTCAACAACACCGTAAGTTCTTACTTCCCAACGCCATCGCAACGTCAGTGCAACATCAGCCGGAGTGGCGGAATTGGCAGACGCGCCAGGTTGAGGGCCTGGTTGCCTTTACTGGCAGTGCAGGTTCAAGTCCTGTCTCCGGCACTTTACAGCGAAAGGACTTACGGCGATTCGTCGTAAGTCCTTTTCTGTTGCGCCGAAGCCGATCTCCACAATTTCTCCACAACTTTTTTTCCTCCTCGGACCCGTTTCCCTGACCTCCCCGGCAGTCCCTTTCAATTTCCACAAGTCCTTTCAGCGACCGGAAAGGGTCGGCGGCAGGCCCGTACTCGACGGGCATCTGTCGCCATCAGCCCACTCGGCGCACGACCGTGAACCACGCCCTCGGCCCTCCCTCCGAGAAGGTGAAGTCCTTGAGGTCTGGCCGGACCTCGAACCTCGACGGCTCGATAGACTCGATGGCCCAGCCAGGGGCAAAGGCGTCGTGCAGTTCCTCCTTCGACACCCGCCTCGGCCCCTGCGTGCCTGGCTCCTCGTCGGAAAAGCAAAGCAAGAACAGCCTCCCGCCCGGCTTCAACACCGTCGCCAGGCCCTCGACGTAGCGCTGCCGGTCTTCGTCGGAAAAGACATGAAACAGCCCGCTGTCGATCACCGTGTCGAATCGCTCGGACCAGTCCTTGAGCGCCAGGGCGTCCATGACCAGGAATGTCGCCTGCAAGCCCCGCTCGGTCGCTTTGCGCCTGGCCCGCTGGATCGGCTCCTCAAGGAAGTCGATGCCCGTGACCGTGCGGCCCTGGCTGGCGAAAAATAAAGCGTTGTCGCCCGTGCCGCACCCGGCGTCCAATATAGACCCGGTGATCTGGTCGCCCACGTCGAGGAACGCCTTCTGCGCCCTGCCAATGTCCCAAGGAGGTTGGCCTGCGTAGAGGTTCTCAAACGTGCTGCGGTCGGGTACATCCGCCATTTTCAACACTCCCTTGAAGCCTGAGCCTACTTCCGCTTCTTGCGCTTCGCCGCCGCCTTCTCCGAGTCCTGTTTCACCCGCAGCTTGACGATCCGCTCGATCAGGTCAGAGGGAATCGCCTCGTCCAGCGGGAATTGAAGATTGCCTTTCGGCCCGGCATAGCGTGCGACCGCCTTCTCCAGGGCCTTGTCGCCGGAGATCGGTGGGTACATGCCGATGTGCTTCTTCCACGCAGCGAAGTACACCAGAATGCCGTGTTGCTTGAAGGCGGGCATCTGGTAGCTGATCGTTTCGCTCGCTTCGGGCGCAGCTTTGCGGATCGTCGCCCGAACCTTATCCAGAATCGCCTGCACGTCGTCAGGGAACTGCGAAATATAAGCGTCGATGTCCTTTGGCTTCGGCGGCTTCGCCATATTTCACTTCTCCGGCAATTTGCCCACGAACTTGACGGCCCGTTGAATCCACGCCTTCACCTGGGCATACTCCTCGACGCCTTCCGGCTTCACCATAACCCAGCCCTTCATCGGCTTGCCCGTAATATCGAACTCGCCAACGTGCGGCTCAAGCAACGCCGCTTCGCCTTCGTCGGGTCCGAGCCGAACGATCATCGAGTTCTTCCACACGCCAACGAGCATATTGCCGTGCAGCAGGAAGCCGAGGCCCCCGAACATCTTCTTTTCCTCGACGCCCTTCTTGCGGGCCAGTCCTCGGCGTATGCGCTCGGCAAGTGCTTCGTCAAAGGCCATCGACAGTCTCCGGGGGCAGTCTCGTGGTCAGGTAGCGAGTATTTTATCTGAATGGCAATGAAGGTCCGCACGCCAAGGGAGGACAAGTCGAATGCGCTGGAGACGGGATTGGTCGCCCCGGCCACCACGACCGAAAGTGCGCCGTCTTGCCGCTGACGAGCAGAAAAAACTCCTGGCGAAGATGACCAAGGAGATCGCCGCCTCGCCGGTCCTGTCGGCGTTCGGCCTCCAGGCCCAATTGCGCCGAGGCCGCTTCTACATCGAGCGAGCCATTCCAGCGGGCGTCGAAGTCTGGGGCCGCATCACGCCGCTGGCTGACGAGTTGTTGCTCGAACATGAACGGCGAAGCTGGCACGAGATCGCCAGGGGGTCGGCCCAGAAGCTCATCAAGGTCATCGCCGGTGACACCAAAGGGACGTTCCACGGCCTCGGCTACCTCGACCAATCCCTGCGAAATGCTGGGCAGGGCTTGAACCGGCAGGCGATGACGATCAACGACGATGGGAAGTTTGTCTATGCCGACACGGGTGCAACTTGTTCGGTGCAGGAGGCGCTGTTTCACTACTTCGGGCTGCCCGTCGAGGTCATCGCCCAACCATCCGCCTGGTATGCGTATCATCGGACGCCACGCATCGTGGAGTGCGCCGAAGATCGAACACGAGTGCTGGTCCGTTTCACTGCCGTGAGCCTGTCGGGATCGTTCGGAGGCACTTGCCTGTACGCCCTGCGGGATGGCTCCTGGGGAGCATACCCGATCAGGCCCATCGAAAGCGGCAGCATCGCCTCGGCGGAAGCCTGGCTGGTCAAACGCAAGTGGAAGCCGTGGTGTTGATACGTCAGAAAGGTCGTGGTCGTGTACCTCACCGAAGTGGTCGATGAAATTCGAGACAAGCTGACACAACACCGGCTGTCAGGCAGAAAACTCCTGTGGGCGACGGCCATCAAGCAGATCGCCAAGCCGGATTCGTTCGACGGACATTATGCCGACATTATTCTTGAGGCCATTCGTGCATTGCTGAAACCGCTGGATGACAAGACGATCCTCTCGCTCTGGCGGGAAACAGAAACGGGCATGTGTGATGACGCAGAAGACGAAAGCCTGTTTGCCGACTGTTGCCGCATGGACCTGGAGATGGAGTTATTGCAGCAGACTACGGACCTTGCCTGGTGGGAGGCCGAGCAGATGAAGAAGGCGGTAGCGAAGAAACGGAAAGTCAAGCAGAAGGGCGTTCCAAAGAAGAAAAGGGCCGACGAGCGATGAGGAATCGAGAACGCACCGTCCTGTTCCTATGCACCGGCAATTACTACCGCAGCCGGTATGCCGAGATTTTCTTCAACGCCGTGGCCGGAAAGACGGGCCTGCTGTGGCAGGCGTCCTCCAGGGGCCTGGCGCTGGAGAGAGGCGTCAACAACGTCGGCCCGATGGCCGTGTCCGCCGTGAAGGCACTGGAAGCTCGTGGCCTTCATGCCGTCGCTGAATGTGGTCGCTTGCCGATCCAGGTCACGATGAACGAATTCGAGTTAGCAAACTGGATTGTCGCTCTCAAAGAGGCTGAGCATCTGCCCCTGGCCCAAGAGCGGTTTCCGGCCTGGGCCGAGAAGGTCGAGTTCTGGGACGTGGACGATGCACCTGAAATCCTGGGCCTGATCGAACGTGAGGTCATGGACCTGGCGGCTCGATTGATCGGTGGTGGAAGAAAGCGAGTTGCGCCGCTGCCGGAGGTCGCCATCGAGCCAGTCATGACGAAACCGGAAACCTCCAAGAAAGCCGCCCCGGTGGTCCGGTTGGGACGAGAGACAAAAGGCAGGCGTGGCAAGGGTGTGACGACCGTTTCCGATATTCCCCTCGATGACGCTGGCCTGGCCGAACTCGCCACGACGTTGAAGAATCGGTGTGGCACGGGCGGGACGGTCAAGGACGGTGTGATCGAGATTCAAGGCGACCAGCGTGATCGTCTGGCTTCGGTGCTGGAGGCGATGGGCTACCGGGTGAAGCGGGTCGGGGGCTGAACACGATGAAGGACGAGGCCAGCTACGTCTGCGATGCCTGCGGCGAGGAGATCGTCGTACCTATCGACGTGTCGGCAGGGTCAGAGCAAGAGTACGTCGAAGATTGCCCGGTGTGTGGCAGCCCCAACGTGGTCCACGTCGAGATTGATGAGGGCGGCGAAGTGCGGGTCTGGGCCGAGAAGGAATAGGATGCTGCCGCTTTACCAAGACCCGTGGTTCACGTTTCGCTTCGTTGACGACAGGCGCATTCCCAGGTTTCATCTGGAGGGCGTGGAGGCCGGGCTGCGAGTCTCGGTCTTCAAGTTCGACCCCGACACCAGCGAGCGCCTCGGTCTGCTGGCAACAGCTACCGTGGGCGAAGGCGGTTGGGTGGACCTGGCACAGCCGATTATCGTGCGAGCGGGAGAGGCGTTTGTTGCCGTGCTGGAAACCGAGAAGTGACCGCCCAGGAGAAACCGATGCACGTCGCCAAGAAAGAAACAGCGCCACGCTACAAGCGTCCAGAAGGAATTACTTCGTACCTTCTGGCCTCGCCTCGGACCACCAGCGCCGAGCATCTGACCACGACGCTGGCCGTGATCGAGCCTGGCGGCGAACAGCGGATTCACAACCATCGACCGGAGCAGGTGTACTTCATTCTTGAAGGCAGCGGGTTGATGACGGTCGGAGGCGAGTCGCAGCGGGTTGGCCCTGGAGACTGTGTATTCACTCCGTCTGGTCAACCTCACGGCCTGAAAAACGACGGCGACATGACGCTTCGATATTTCAGCGCAGCGGCCCCGGCGTATCCGCCAGGCCACCTTGAAACAACCTGGGCGCTCAAGAGCGAGGTCGGAACGAAACCATGACCAGCCAAGCCGACGAGCATCAGCGCTTGATTCTGGACCAATTCACGAAGCAGGCCGTGCCGTTTTCACAGATGCAAAATCACTCGCCGGAGCTTCTCCTGGCCGCTTCCGGGGCCGGGCGGGAGGACTCCGTGCTGGACGTGGCGTGCGGTCCTGGCCTGATAGCCTGTGAGTTTGCAAAGGTTGTTCGCCACGTCACTGGCATCGACTTGACTCCGGCCATGATCGAGCAGGCGAAGGTGTTGCAACAGAGCCACGGCCTGACGAATCTGACCTGGCACGTTGGGGATGCCCAGCCGCTCCCGTTCGCCAATGCCTCATTCTCGCTC
>JADLBT010000287.1 GCA_020847555.1 Gemmataceae bacterium | reverse complement strand
TTCACCCTGCCGACCGAGGAGCAGTGGGAGTACGCTTGCCGGGCCGGCACGACGACGCCGTTCTTCCACGGCGGCCTGGACAGCGACTTCAGCCGCTGGGCCAATCTCGGCGATCGCAGCCTGGAGCACCTGCGCGATTACAGTCACAACGCGAAGGTGGGCTGGCTGCCGCGCGATGAGCGCTGCGACGACGGGCAGTTGGTCGCGGCGCCGGTGGGGACATACCTGCCCAATGCCTGGGGATTGCACGATCTGCACGGCAACGTCTGGGAGTGGACGGGGACCGTCGATGCGACGGGCCGACGGGTAGTTCGGGGCGGCTCCTGGCACGATCGCCCCGCCCGCTGCACTGCGTCGTCTCGGCTGGCCTACCCGGCCTGGCAGGGCGTGTTCAACGTTGGTTTCCGGATCGTTTGCGAGCCGTAGGTTGCTCCGGCGCCGCGGGCCGGTCCTGGTCCCGTGCCCGCAGGCGCTCTTCCGCCGGAACCAGGAAGACGGAACCGCGCAGCACGCACCCGGGCCTGCCGGGCACGCAGTCGGCGCGCAACCTCATGCAGTGGCCGCAGGACTCGTCGAGATGGGGACAGGAGAAGGAACTCATCGGCTTGCCTCCGCTTGTGTGCGCGGTTACGGGTCGTTCACCCGTGCAGTGCCTGCCCCAGAGCCTGGAGGAATGCCGGGCCAGTGCCGCAGCAGCCGCCGATAAAGCTCGCCCCCGCCTCCGCCAGGGCCGGCCCGTAGCCGGCGAATTCCGCAGGGGTCGTGCGATAGACAATCTGGCCGTCCACCACCTGGGGCAGTCCGGCGTTCGGCTTGATCCAGATGGGCCGGTCCGTGGCCGCCCGCAGCCGGCGGCAGACTGGCACATAGTCGGCAATGCCGCGCCCGCAGTTGGCGCCGATCGCGTCGGCGCCGGCCGCGGCCAGAGCTTCGGCCACCTGCTCGGGCGTGGTCCCCATCATCGTCCGGTCCTTCTGCTTGCCGCTGTCGAAGACCAGGCAGACGACCACGGGCAGGCCGGTTTCCCGGGCTGCGGCCAGGGCCACCCGGGCCTCCTCCAGGTCGCACATGGTTTCGACCACCAGGCCATCGGCACCGGCGGTTGCCAGCGCTCGGGCCTGTTCCGCGAAGACGCGGTGTAACTCGTCCTGGCTGACCTGGCCGGTGAGCAGCAGCTTGCCGCTGGGACCGATCGAGGCGAAGACCAGCGCCCGGCTGGCGGCGGCCCGCCGCGAGATTTCCACGCCGGCCCGGTTAATCGCCTCGACCTGATCGGCCAGGTCGCTTCCTTCCAGGGCCAGGCGGTTAGCGCGGAAGGTGTTAGTCAGGATGACCCGGCAGCCGGCCTCGACATAGCCGCGGGCCACCTGCTCGACTCGCTCCGGATGCGAGAGGTTCCACTCGTCGGCACAGGCGCCGGGCGCCAGGCCGAGTGCCTGCAACTGCGTTCCCCAGGCGCCATCGGTCAGCACCGGGGTCTCCGCGAGCAGCCGTTCGATGAGGGGGTGCATGCGCGCATCCTTCAGGGCCAGACCCTCTCCGGCAGGCGACCCGGCACACCAATCAAACCTGCTTGAGTTTAACAGGCAGCGCAGGCGGAAGCAACAAGTACCGTGGCCCTTTGCCCGCGCTCACGCAAGCGTGAGTCCGGCGCCTTCTCAGTGAGCCTCCGCTGTCTCCGCCAGCGCGGGTGGCTCCTTTCGCGGCGGCGGCCGGCGCGCGAAGTGCGAGCGCAGGATGTACGGTTCCAGCTCGGTGCCGTGCATCAGCCGCAGCAGGACCGGGGTGGTCATGACGGTCGTGAGCAGGGCCATCACGATGAGCATGCAGAAGACGCTGTCCGGCACCACGCCCAGGTCCTTGCCCAGGTTGATGACGATCAGCGCCATCAGCGCCCGCGTGTTCATCAGCGCCCCGATGCACGCCGCCTCTCGCAAGCGGAAGCCGGTGAGCCAGGCGGCCAGCCCACAACCGCCAAACTTGGCCAGGATGGCGGTTGCCGACACGAGCCCGCACAGCAGCCACAACTGTCCCGACTCCAGGCTGCCGATATTCGTTCGCAGTCCCGTGTACGCGAAGAAGAGCGGCAGGAAGAAGGCGGTCACGAAGTCGCGCAAGCGCCGCGCCACTGCCTGGCGGAACTCGTGCTCGCCGGATAGGACGGCCCCCAGGAAGAACGCCCCGAAGACGGCGAAGATCCCAATCAGGCTGGTGACAACCGCGCAACCAAAAATGAGCGCCAGCAGGACGGCCAGGGCGTCCACGCCGAGTTCGCCGTCGCCGCGCCGCAGGGCGTATCGCACCCAGATGCGCAGCGCCGGCCGGGCCACCACCACCATCAGCACCGCAAAGCCGATGGTTTCGGCCGCCATGATGAGGGTGTCGCCCAGCTCGAACTGCGCCCGAACGATGGCGGCCACCGCCGCCAGGAGGATCCAGCCGACCGCGTCATCCGCCGCCGCCGCCGCAATGGTGATCGCTCCCAGCCGGGTGCGGGTGATATTCAGCTCCATCATCATGCGGCCCAGGATCGGGACCGCGGTGATGGACAGGGCAGTGCCGAGGAAGAGGGCGAAGCCCAGCGGCGGCACCTCCCCCACGTACGGTCGCATCACCTCAGCCAGCCCTAGCCCCAGGACGAACGGCAGGGCCATGCCTGCGGCGGAGATCGCCAGGGCGGACTTGCCGTGCCAGCGCAGGTGGCTGAAGTCGAATTCCAGGCCGATGAGGAACAGCAGCAGGACCAGCCCCAGCTGGCTCAGACTGGTGAGCGCCCAACCCAGCAGCCGGTCGGACTCTGCGAGCGGCATGTCCGGCACCCCGGGGTGAAAGATGGCCTGAAACACCCCCGGGCAGAGCCACCCCAGCAGAGACGGACCGAGGACCAGCCCGGCGGCAATCTCGCCGACGACGCCCGGCTGGCCGAGGCGGAGGAACATCGCCGCGAAGATGCGGGCGACGAGGATGATGATCGCGAGCTGAATCAGCAGCGGCAGGAGCAGCTCTTCGATCGGCAGCTGGTGCGGGGCCGCCGGCCCGGCACCGGCCGTGCCGGTGGCGAACAGGGACATCGACGTCATGGCAGCGTCCTCTCCCGAACAACGCGCGAGCTGGGCTCGCATTCGGGCGGTTGAACAATGGTTGTTTAAACAATTGTTTGGGCCGCAAACAGGCGCCCCTGGGAGGGCGCCGAAAGCAGCCAGGAGCCACCGGACAAATCCGAGCCGAACTCGCGGCGTCAGCGCGGGTGCCTGGTCTGTCCCTCGCTGACGCTGCGGGCTCGGCTCGGGTTATCCCTGGCGCTCCACAATATCCTTTTTGGTGCTGTCCACGAAGGCGAGAACCTCGCCCCGCTCGCG
Source organism: Gemmataceae bacterium (assembly GCA_020847555.1). Next base: position 16,206 of record JADLBT010000287.1, on the reverse strand, counting down.
CTGGGGAACCGCGAAGCGATCCAGGGTCGCCTCGAGGTGACGCACGAACAGAGTCCAATCGCTCTCGCTGATCCCCATGCCGCGGTGGGAGGTCAGCATGTCCCGTCCCAGGTAGTAAACGGGGCCGCCCGCGCTGGCGCAGAGGAACTCGATGAGCAGCTGCTTCTCGCGGTGAACGCTGTCGCGCGCCCGGTCACGCCAGAAACGGGCCAGCTGGCTGTCCGCCATGAGCCGCTCCAGGAGATCGTTCGTCACCGCGGCAATGGCGTCGTAGCCACCGAGGCGGGCGTACAACGTTTTCTCCGGCATTAGCTGCCTCCCTTGTACAGGTTCGTGGGGCGCGCTTGCATTTGTGGTCCGCCGGCCAGCGTCCCCGCCGCCACAAGCGCCGGCGCCCGTCTCGCCGCCAGTCTATTGACGCGGGCAGAGAAAGTCAATAAACTCGATTTGGTTTTATGGTTATTGGGGCCGACTCGCACGGTCCGGTACGAGCGGCGCCTCAGACTGGACGAACCCACCCCTCTCCCCGCTCGCCGCAACTGAAGGAATCTGGCCATGCACTGTCACCCTGTTGCTCGCTGGTTGCTCATCCTGGGGGCTCTGTTGTCGCTGGGGGCCGTTGGCGCGCGTGCCGAGAACTGGCCGCAGTGGCGCGGCCCGAACAGCGACGGCATCAGCCGCGAGACCAACCTCCCCGCCGAATTCGGCGCGAGCAAGAACCTCGTCTGGAAACTCCCCCTGCCGGGCATGGGCGGAGCCACGCCGATCATCTGGGGCGAGAAAATCTTCCTGAGCAGTGAAGACGGCGAGGAACTGGTGCTGCTCTGCCTCAGCACCGAAGGCAAGCAACTGTGGCGGACCAAACTCGGCGCCAGCAAGAAACGGTTCTTTCGCGACGAGGGCAATCAGGCCTCGGCCTCGCCCAGCACGGATGGCAAGCACGTCTACGTCTTCTTTGGCACGGGCGATTTCGCCTGCTGTGATTTCCAGGGCAAGGTCGTCTGGCAGTTCAACGCTCAGGAGCGCTACGGGAAGTTCGACATCCAGCACGGCATGCACGTCACGCCCGTGCTCCACGGCGATCGACTCTACGTCTCGCTGCTGCATGCCGGCGGTTGGTGGGTCATCGCCCTGGACAAGGCCACCGGCCGGGAGGTGTGGAAGGCCCAGCGCCCCACGGACGGCGACTTCGAGGGCCAGCATTCTTACGCCTCACCCGTCGTCTGGAGCAACGGCAAGGAGGAGTACCTGGTCGTCCACGGCTGCGACTACACGACGGCCCATCGACTGACCGACGGCAGCGAGGTCTGGCGACTGGGCGACCTCAATCTCAAGAGCCGCTACGACAACACGCTCCGCTTCGTCGCCAGCCCGGCGGTGACGGCCGAGTTAATCATCGTGCCCACCGCCAAGCACGGTCCCGTCGTCGCCGTCAAGTCGGCGGCGAAAGGAAAGGTCGTAACCGGCAGTCCCTTCGAGCAGTGGCGGTTGCCGCCCGGCAAGGGCGAGGTACTTTCTCGGACACCCGACGTGCCCTGCCCGCTGGTGCGTGACGGCCTGGTCTACCTCTGCCGACAGTGGCAGCGGGAGACGGGCGCCCTGATCTGTCTGGAGGCGCGGACCGGCAAGGAGGTGTATTACGAGAAGCTGCACGCCGCCCGCTACCGCGCCTCGCCAGTCTACGCCGACGGCAAGATCTACCTCACCGCCCGCGACGGCACCATCACCGTCGTCAAGGCCGGGCCGCGGTTCCAGGTGCTGGCGGTCAACCGGCTGCCGGATGAGATCACCGCTTCGCCGGTCGTCTCCAACGGGAGGATCTACGTTCGCGGCTTCAAGGCGCTCTACGCCTTCAGCCAGGGCGGGAAGTGAGCGCGGGAACTCCCCATGCATGGAACCGCCTTGCCGCTGTCGAGCCGTTTCCGGCGCCAGCACGCGCCGGAAACGGGCCGGCGCGCGGTGCAGCTGACCGGCGGCGAGGGGTTCACCTACCCCCTCTATTTCTACACCCCCAGCATCACCCGCGAGGGTCGATATCTGGTCTACCATCGCGCGGCCGGCGGCGAGGTGCAGTTGCACCGACTGGACCTGGCAACGGGCGAATCCACGCAGCTGACCGCTGCCAGGCACCCGGACACGCACTGGCGGCCGTGGTGCGTCGATTCCGGCCGCGGCGTGCGGGACCACCGCAGCGTCCTGAACGTCGTCCGCGGACTGGTCATCTACTTCGACGGCAACGCGGTTCGCTCGGTGAATGTGGCCACGCTGGAGGACCGACTGCTGTTCGCGATCCCGGAGGACCGCGAACCCTACGGGCAGAACGATACGACGCCCGATGGCCAGTGGCTGGTCTACATCCACACGCCGCGCGGCAGTATCTGGGGCCAACCCTGCCGAGGGGCGGCCGTGGCTGCCTACCACTTCGACACAGGCGAGCACCGCATCCTTTGCCGGATCGACAGTGCCATCTTCCACGTCACCGCCTACGACAACGAGCATTTCGTGGTCACGCATCCGGCCGACCACCCTGGCATGCTCCTGACCGACCTGACCAGTGGCCGAATCGTGCCGCTGCGCGAGGGCGACCCCGGCGTCCGCGGGCACCCGGTTCATTGCCAGGTCACGCGCCGCGGCATCGTCTACGAGGTGCCGGAGGTCCAGGTCACTGGGCTGTACGACCCGTTCACGCGCTGCCGGTTTGAAATCCCCTTTCCCGAGCACTTTCAGTACATCCACACAGGGCGCGACCCGGAGGGCCGCCTCTGGCTCTACGAGAACTCGTCTGCCTGGGATCGGTTCGAGGTCCACGACCTGTGGGCGCTGGTACGGGCAGACAGGGAAAAGGGCAACGAGTGGCTTCGCCTGACCGGGAGCTGGCCCACCTATGGGGGAGGGCAGAAGGCGCATTTCCATCCCCAGCTGACGCCGGATCGCCAGTGGATCCTTTTCACCGGCGGCGACCCCGACACCCGAACCAACCACCTCTTCCTGCTCGATGCGTCTGATCTGAAGGACAGCGCGGGGATTACCGCGGACCTGCTCAGTCCAACGGGAGCCAACGATTTCCAGCCGGCATGATTGACCCCTTCGGCCTTCCGCGTACCAGATGTGGTGTGGCTGGGTTGCGTGCGCCCGAGCGCAACGCAACGGCGAACTGCTCTGGTTTCTTGAACTTGCCGCCCCCGGGGCCGCCGGGTCAACGAAGAACCGGGCGGGCGGCGGGAAGGGTGGATCTATCAAGGTCCACGGGCCGCCGTCCGTGGACCAGGTGCTGGAGATTTGCCCCACAGGCCGCCACCCGTGAGCTTTGAGGAACCTGCACTCGCCTCCCTGCTCCTGCGTCAGCGCGGGAACGAGGCCACCGCCGCGGCCCCGGCACGCAGCACCACGCGCCGACTCTCCGTCACCGCCTGGCCGCCCCTGACCAACTCGATCCGAACGTCGTAGAAATACGTCGCGCCCGGCTCCAGCGGCGGCGTGTGGAAGGTCGTGCGGGTGCCGGTGGCATCCACCGGCCGTTCGTCCACGAAGAGGCGGACGCCAGACGGATGCTCGATGAGCAGCGTGGCGACGGAAGATTCCGGCACGAATGCGATGCGCTGGACCGGAACCGGCGGTTCCTGCGTGGAGTACCGGACGACCGGACCGAGCATCGGCGCGGCGCCGGGAAGCATCGCGCGGCAACCGCCGGCGCATCCGCCGCCGGAGTGCCCCCGCCCCATCGTGCCACACCCACACTCGACGCCACAGCCACAGGCCGCTCTGCGCCAGAACAGCAGCGCGGCGATGCGCCCGCGCAGCAGCCCGGCGCGGCAGCCGCGCCGCCGCCAGTGCTTGCATCGACCGGCGCACCCGCCCTGGAATTCACAGCCGTTGCACCCCGCGCAGCCATTCGTGACCGGAAGCGCGGCGGCGGCGTGGGCCGGCACGAAGTGCGGCCCCGGGGCCGTGTGGGTGGGGTGTGCCCCGGCCATCCAGCCGGCGGCCACCAGGAACAGGGTCGGACTCATCGTGCCATCCTCCGCAAGCGCTCGCGTAGCGCGGCGCGTACCGCTGTGTACGGTCCTCGTGAGGGGTTTCGTCCACCTCCGGGCGGGGACCGCCGATCTTACTGGTTCAAGTCGGTATTGCGGCTCGCACGCTTCACGGCGCCGGGGACGGTTGCGCCGGCGGTGCGGTTCGACGCGGCCCTCGCGGATGGTTGTACCGCGTTTGCCGGATGCGCCGGTCGTGCTATTCGCCCGCCAGCGCCGGATACCCGGTTGGAAAACCTCCCGCCATCCTGTAAACTCATGCCTGGATTGCCTGCCTTCGACCTTCCCGCCTTGGCGGAGATCCTTCGCATGCCTCCGTTCCGACCGAAACGCGCGTTGCGCCTGCACGGCCTGCCGGCGCTCGTCCTGATCCTGCTTTCCGGACCGGCGGGGCTCGCCGGCGAGGCGGACCATGCCGTTGTGCCCGGCTTCGAGCGGTTCTTCACCAGCCCGAAGGCCGACGCGGGCGCGGGCGGGCAGCTCCTGCTCGGCGAACTGAACTGCGTCAGCTGTCACCAGATGGATGCGGCCCGCGCCGCCCTCATCGTTCCGCGGCAGGCTCCCATCCTTGACGGGGTGGGTGCCCGACTGCGGCGCAGCTACCTGCGTCGATTCCTCGCCAACCCGCACGCAGCCAAGTCGGGCACTGTCATGCCCGACGTGCTGGGCGGCCTGCCCGCCCGGGAGGGCGCCGCGGCGGCCGAGGCGCTGGCCCACTTCCTCGCCTCTACCGGCGCGCCGAAACCGGCACGGCCGCAACCCCGGCTCGTCGGCTCGGGTCGCACCGTGTACCACCAGGTCGGGTGCGTCGTCTGCCACGGCACCCGCGACGCGGACGCCAACGCCGAGAAGCGGCTCGCCACCTCGGTCCCGCTCGGCGACCTCAAGGCGAAGTACACCCTCGGCGGCCTGACCGCCTTCCTCGCGAACCCGCACCAGACGCGCCCCGGTGGCCGCATGCCGAAGCTGCTGACCGCCAAGGAGGCGGACGAGGTCGCCAACTACCTGTTGCAGGGCATCGCCTACACGGCCGGTCCGCCGAACCTGACCTACGCCTACTACGAGGGCAGCTGGGTCCAGCTGCCCGACTTCGACGGGCTCAAACCCAGGGCGACCGGCAAGGCGAGTGGGTTCGACCTCGGCGTGGCGCGTCGCCAGAACAACATGGCGCTGCGGTTCGAGGGCCATCTGCGCATCGACCGGGCCGGGGAGTACCGCTTTCACCTGACCAGCGACGACGGCAGCCAGCTGTTCCTCGACGGCAAGCGCGTCGTCAACAACGACGGCATTCACGCGCCGGCGACAGCGTCCGGGATCGTGAAGCTGGCGAAGGGGATGCACAGGCTGGTCGCGGCCGTCTTCAACGCTGGCGGCGGCGCGGAGCTGAACGTCGAGATCGAGGGCCAGGGACTCGGGCGCCAGTCGGTGACCGGGTTCGTCTTCCTGACGCCGGAGGGCAACCCGCCGGTGGCGAAGAAGCCCGCGTCAGGGGGCGACGACGACTTTTCGATCGATCCGGTCCTGGTCGAGAAGGGGCGCGAGCTGTTCGCGTCGGTCGGGTGCGCGAACTGCCACACGCTGAACGCGGGCGGCAAGCAGCCACCTGCCCGGCCCGCCGCCCCGGCCCTGGCAGCGCTGCGGCCGAACGCCGGGTGTCTCGCCGTGAACCCGAAGCCGGGTGTGCCGCGCTACGCCCTCAGCGCCGCCCAGCGCGACGCCCTGGCTGCGGCGATGCGCTCGAAGCAACCCCTGCCGCGCGCGGCCCCGGCGCCGCGCGCGGTGATCGCCCGGACGATGACGGCGCTCAACTGCTACGCCTGCCACCAGCGCGACAAGGTGGGCGGACCGGAGGAGCCGTGGAACGCCGCGTTCGAGACGAAGGAGCGCGAGATGGGCGACGAGGCCCGCATCCCGCCGCCGCTGGACGGGGTCGGGACGAAGCTCCGGCCGGAGTACCTGCGCAAGATCCTCGCCGACGGCAGCCGCGACCGGCCGTACATGCTCACCCACATGCCCGGGTTCGGCGCCGGGACGGCGGAGACGCTGGCGAAGGCGTTCGAGGCGGTCGATACGCTCGAATCGGTGGCCAAACCTGCGTTCGCGCAGTCGCTCGCCCGGGTCAAGGGAGTCGGCCGGAAGCTGCTCGGCGTCGAGGCGCTCGGGTGCATCAAGTGCCACACCTTCAACAAGCACAGGGCGGAGGGCGTGCAGGGGATGGACATGACGCTTCTGACGCAGCGGGTGCGGCGCGACTGGTTCCACCGCTACCTGCTCGACCCGCAGAAATTCCGCCCCGGAACGCGCATGCCGGGGTCGTGGCCGAACGGCGTGAGCTTCTACCCGGACGTGTTCGGGGGGAATACCGCCCGGCAGATCGAGGCGCTGTGGGTCTACCTGTCGGACGGCGCGAAGGCGCAGCTGCCGCTCGGGCTGAAGCGCCAGTCCATCCCGCTGGTGCCGGTCAAGGACGCGATCATCTATCGCAACTTCCTGGCGGACGTCGGGCCGCGCGCGATCGGGGTCGGCTATCCGGAGAAGGCCCACCTGGCGTTCGACGCCAACGACCTGCGGCTGGCCATGATCTGGCAGGGGGCGTTCATCGACGCCGCCCTGCACTGGACCGACCGCGGCAGCGGGTTCGCGGGGCCGCTCGGCGACAACGTCCTGCACCTGCCCGCCGGCCCCGGACTCGCGGTCCTGGGCAAGGACAGCGACCCGTGGCCGACGAAGGCAGCAAAGGAACTCGGCCAGAAGTTCCACGGCTACCGCCTGACGCCGGACCAGCGGCCGACGTTCCTGTACTCGTACCGCGGCGTCACGGTGGAGGACTTCCCAACCGCCGTGGCGGGCAAAACCGGGCCGTCCCTCCGCCGCACGCTCACTCTGAAAACCGACCAGCCGATCGCCGGCCTGTACTTCCGCGCCGCCGTCGGGGACCGCATCGAGGCGGCGGGCGACGGGTGGTATCGGATCAACAACGAGTGGCGGATGAAGATCGACGCCGCCGCTCCGCCGGTGGTGCGCCAGTCCGGCGGCAAGCAGGAGTTGCTCGTGCCGGTGCGCTTCGACGCCAACCAGGCCCGCATCGTTCAGGAAATCGTCTGGTAACCAGCCAAGGTGAACTCCAAAGCCCACGGGTGACATCCCGTGGGCCTTATTTCGGCAGGAACCACCCATGCGCTACCGCTTGCTCCTCATCTGCACCGCCGCCCTGTGCGCCGCGCCGGCTGCCCTCCCTCAGGACAAGGGCAAGGCCCCGACCGAGAACGATTACTACAAGCTGCTGCGCTTCGACCTCCCGCCCGGCGAGGTGCTGGAGGCCGGCGCCCTGGAGATCCTGCCGGACGGCAGGCTGGCGGTCGGTACGCGCCGCGGCGAGATCTGGCTCGTCGAGGGTGCGACCGCGCCTGACCCGAAGGCGGCGAAGTTCACTCGCTTCGCCCACGGGTTGCACGAGATCCTCGGCCTGGCGGCCAGGGGCGACTGGCTGTACGTCACCCAGCGCGGCGAGGTGTCGCGGATCAAGGACACCAACGGGGACGGCAGGGCGGACGTGTTTGAGACGGTCAGCGACGGGTGGGAGATCAACGGCGACTACCACGAGTACGCCTTCGGGTCGCGCTTCGACCGGGACGGCAACCTGTGGATCGCGCTGTGCCTGACCGGGTCGTTCAACAGCAACTGCAAGTTCCGCGGGTGGTGCGTGCGCGTCACGCCGAAGGGTGAGCTGATCCCGACGTGCAGCGGCGTGCGCTCGCCCGGCGGAGTCGGGGCCAACGCGGACGGGGATATGTTCTACACCGACAACCAGGGGCCGTGGAACGGCACGTGCGGTCTGAAGCACCTCCGGCCGGGCGGATTCGTCGGCCACCCGGACAGCTTCAAGTGGTATCCGTTCGCGAAGAACATGGGTTCTGCGCCGGCCATCCCGAAGAGCGGCAGTCGCATGATCGTCGAGGCGAAGCGCATCCCGCAGCTCGTCCCGACGGTAGTGATGTTCCCGTTCGGCAAGATGGGCCAGTCCGCCAGCGGCATCGAGTGCGATCTGAGCGGCGGCAAGTTCGGCCCGTTCTCAAAGCAGCTGTTCGTCGGCGACCAGACGCACAGCACGGTGATGCGCGTCTTCCTGGAGAAGGTGAACGGCGGCTACCAGGGAGTGTGCTTCCCGTTCCGCCAGGGGTTCGGGTCGGGCAACGTGCCGCTGCGGTTCGGCCCGGACGGCTCGCTCTTCGTCGGCGGGACCAACCGCGGGTGGGGGTCGCGCGGGCCGAAGACGTTCGCGGTGGAGCGGCTCGTCTGGACCGGCAAGGTGCCGTTCGAGATCCACGAGATGCGGGCGAAGCCGGACGGGTTCGAGCTGACGTTCACCCAACCCGTCGATCCGCAGACAGCGGGCGACGTCAAATCCTACGAGATGCGGACGTACACCTATATCTACCAGGCGACCTACGGTAGTCCGGAGGTGGACCACACGACGCCGGAGATCAGCCGGGTGACCGTGGCGCCGGACGGCAAGAGCGTGCGCCTGTACGTCGGCCCGCTCCAGGAGGGCCACATCCACGAACTGCGGGCGGCGGGCGTGCGGTCGGCGGCTGGCCTGCCGCTGCTCCATCCGGAGGCGCACTACACGCTGAACTACATCCCGGGACGATAGAGCGAAACGCGCCGGAGCCGAACGCCGCCAGCCGCTCATCCCTCTGGTGTCGGTGCCAGGAACCCGTGGCATACCAGGTCGCTTGCCCCTGCACTACTGGGCCGCGGTCCCGCCTTTCAGGCCATCCAGTTTGCCGGAAAAGTTTACCGTCCCGGGAGTTGACTCGGGACAATGGGACTTGACAACCCCGGTGCGCCCGACAATAATTAAAACCATTCAGCTCACGTTTGGCTGATCCTTGCGCATTTCTTTCTCCTCCGCCTCCTGTCTGGGCGTGGAGCGGTTCCCGAGCGACCTCTTTCTCCATCGAAGCTGATGGTGGCGCACCGAGCGTTTAGCCGCGTGCGGATAATCTTGCGCCCGGGGTGTGGTGTTGACCGCAGCCGTGCGGGAGGGCGAAGCGAACCACAACAAGGAGATCAGCCGTGCTAGTCCTCAGTCGAAAAATTGGCGAGAAGGTGGTGGTCCCCGACTGTGGCCTGACGGTCACGGTCCTGGGCGTCCAGGGCGGGCGCGTGCGCCTCGGCATCTCCGCCCCTCCCGACATGGTCGTTCACCGGGAGGAGGTCTGGGAGCGGGTGCGCCGCGGCGTGCCCCGGCGGAAGTATGCCGACGCTGCATGCGTCTATCAGCAGTAACGCTCGGGATCGGGCGGGCTGGCCTCCCGGCGGCGGGACGTCGGACATCAAGGGTCGGTGACCGACCGGCTCGAGGGGGTCAGCCTGCCTTCACCATGCTTCGCCCGCGGAGGACAACTCATGCCGCGCGTCCGCCTGTATCTCGCGCCGGCTGACAATCCGCTCGACGGGCAGCCGCTGGAACTGATCGTCGAACAATTCCCGTTTGTCCTGGGCCGCCACCCCGATTGCGACGCCCCGCTGGCCCTGGCGTTCATCTCGCGCTACCACTGCTCTCTGTTCCTGGACGGGAACGAGGTGTGTGCCCAGGATCTGAACAGCCGCAACGGCACCTACGTCAACGATCGGCGGGCACTGCTTCCGCAGGTGCTGCACGACCAGGACCACCTCCGCCTGGGATCGCTGGTCTTCCACGTCTCGTTCGATGGCGCCGGCTCCACCGTCCGCACGGACGCGCCGGCCGGCGCGGGGCGCCAGGCTCGGGTCCACGCTTCTTGACGCGGACCCGCCTGCTCATTTCTGCTCGCCCGGGAGGAACTGTCATGGATACCCGGTACGAGGACCGTTTTGTCGTCTTCGCCCTCCGCCACCGCCTCGCGGCCGCACGGCCCCAGGTCTTCGAGCGCGAGGTGGTCACCTGTCCGACCTACGAGGAAGCGCAGGAAATCCGCCGCGAATTCCTGGCCGCCGGCTGCGAGTGCGTGATCCGTTACATGGGTGAGACCGGCGGCGGGGACTGACCGGGGCGATTCGCCCGACAGTGGGCGGCGAGCGCCGCGCCCGCCTCTCCACGGGGCTCTCGGAACGAGCCCCAGAGCCCGGGCGGGGGGGCGTCGTCCCCTCCGCCCGCGGCCTATTGCGGCCACGCGCGGGCGTCCGTACACTGAGAACTGCTGGGGAGTGAGGGTGGAGAGTGGGAGTTAAAGCCCACGGGTGGCGTCCGGTGGGCTTTAACTCCCTGCCCCACGCGGTTCTCCCCGATCGTGCTGACGCCCTGCTCCGCGACCCAGGTTCTCCCGGTCATGACCGCCACCATCTCATCCCCCCTCAGCGACCGTCTGCGTGCGGTCGTCGGCAAGGACGCCCTGCTGACCTCCCCCAGCGAACTGCTCGTCTACGAGTGCGACGGCTACACGATCGAGAAGAACCGGCCCGACGTGGTCGTCTTCCCCACTTCCACCGAGCAGGTGGTGCGCGTCGTCCAGATCTGCAACGAGCTGGACGTGCCGTTCCTGCCGCGCGGCGCCGGTACGAGTCTCGCCGGCGGGTGCCTGCCGGTCGGCGGGGGCGCAATGATCGTCCTGACGCGCATGAAGCGCATCCTCGAGGTCAACACGCGCGACCGCTACGCCGTCGTCGAACCGGGCGTCGTCAACCTGTGGCTGACGAACCACCTGCGACCGCACGGCTACCACTTTGCGCCGGACCCGTCGAGCCAGGGAGCGTGTACCATCGGCGGCAACGTGGCGACCAACTCGGGCGGGCCGCACACGCTCAAGTACGGGGTGACGGTCAACCACGTCCTTGGGCTGGAGTTCGTCCTGCCCGACGGCCGCGTGGTGCAGACCGGCGGGCCGGTCGAGGACGCACCCGGCTACGACCTCACCGGAGTGATCGTCGGATCGGAGGGGACGTTCGGCATCGCGACGAAGGTGTGGGTGCGCCTCACGCGCAACCCGCAGGCGTACCGGACGCTGCTCGGCGTCTTCGAGACGGTGGACGACGCGACCAACACGATCAGCGACCTGATCGGCGCCGGCATCGTGCCGGGAGCGCTGGAGATGCTCGACGGGCTAATCTTGCAAGCGGTCGAGGCGGCGTTCAAGTTCGGCTTCCCGCTCGACGCCGGGGCGGTCCTGATCATGGAGGTGGACGGACTCGACGCCGGCCTGAACGCCGACGCCGAGCGAATCACTGCCATCGCCCAGCGGAACCGGGCGCGCGAGGTGCGCCGGGCCGCCACCGAGGCCGAGCGGCAGTTGCTGTGGAAGTGCCGCAAGCAGGCGTTCGGCGCCGTCGGCCGGCTCGCCCCGAGTTACTGCACCCAGGACGGCGTGGTGCCGCGCACGAAACTGCCGCACATCCTGCGGGCGATCCAGCGCATCGGCGCGAAGTATGCACTACGGATCGCGAACGTGTTCCACGCCGGGGACGGCAACATCCACCCGATCCTGCTGTTCGACGAGCGCGACGCCGACCAGGTGAAGCGCGTCCTGCAGGCCAGTCACGAGATCCTGGAAGAATGCCTGGCGTGCGGCGGCAGCGTGACGGGCGAGCACGGCATCGGGGTGGAGAAGATCGACTTCATGCCGAAGCTGTTCGCGCCGGAGGATCTGGCGATGATGCTGCGGCTGCGGGCGGCGTTCAACCCGGACGGGCGATGCAGCCCCTCGAAGATGTTCCCGACGGCGGGGGCGTGTATCGAGCCGAGCAAGGTCGGCCGCCGCGCCGCCCTGTGACCCTTACCCCGGACCAGCGCTTGCAGGGTGGGTTCCGGTCCGGTCCATCGTGCCCACCCCCGTCCGCGGAGGTTCCCATGCTGCTCGTCGCCGAGATCGGCATGCTTGTGCTCGGCATCATCACCGTCGCGACGGGGAAGCTGTCCACGTCCGCCGGGAAGGAGTGTCGCGGCGTCCCGGCCCGGATCGCCGGGGTGCTGCTGATCCTGCCGCTCCCGATTTCGTTGCTGATCGGCCTGATGATCGCGGTCATCCTGACGTCCCAGGGACGCAACTTCGACGAACGGGCAGCGTGGCCCACGCTGGTCGAGCTGGGGGTTTTCCTGGTGTTCGTCATCACGGCCTTCGTGATCGCGGGGATGAACGCCCGGCCCATCGGCCGCACGACTGCACGGCGGCGCCGCGACGACTACGACGAGAGGGATTATCCCGAGGAGCGTTTGCCGCGCGGGTATCGGGACGACCGCGGCTACGGCGATCCCAACTACGGGGAAGGGCCGCGGCGCCCGCCGGACGACCGGATTCGTTGACTGTTCCGCGCCTGTCCGCTGGCGCTCCGGGTTGGTGAGTGCGCCAGTGATGGCCCCGAGGTTAGTCCCTCGCGCGCTTAAAATAGCGTGTAGATGAACGGCGCCGCCGCACTGCTGGACAGGGCGAACAGCACGCCGAACAGCAGCAGTACCACCAGCACCGGCAGCAGCCACCACTTCTTGTTCTGACCCAGGAAATACCACAACTCGCCGACCAGCGTTCGGCCGGACTCCTCCGCGGCCAGGCGCTGAAACTCGTCCGACGGCCTCATCGCAACCTCCCTGCTGGGATCGACCTCAGCACTGATGGAAATAACTGCGCCGGCCCGCCGGGACCGGCTTGCGCTGCCAGTAGGTTTCCGCCGCCGGCGACCACCGCAGCCGGAGCGCATCGCGACCGATCAAGCGAAACCAGAGCGCCAGCGGCGTGAAGATGCCGTGGTAAACGACCACCAGCCCGAACCGCGAAAGGGTCCAGCCGACCGGGGCCGTCGCCGTCAGCCAGCCCACGAACACCCAGCGCACGGCCGGCGGCCAGATCAGCCCGATGGGGCCGACCACCAGCGCCGCCGTCGCGAGCGCCCACCCGACGCCCTGCCGGCCTTCGTGAAGGCCGTACCACGCGGCCAGACCGCCGAACACCAGCAGCCACAGGCCGGCGAATTGCCGCAGCGTGCGCGCCGTCGGACGGCGCGGCAGATCGGACCAGTGCATCAGCGGCCTCCTTCACGTCAATCGAGCTGAAACTGGGCGAGGTGCTCCGCGCGCGCGGTCAGGTCTGGTTCGCGCACGCAGTCCTCCCGATGCAGCACCACGTCGCCGAGGGCCAGCGCGTCCATGTCGGTCGCCAGGAAACAGCGGTACGCATCCTGGGGGGTGCAGACGATCGGCTCGCCGCGAACGTTGAAGCTCGTGTTCACCAGGACCGGGCAGCCGGTCCGCTCGTGGAAGTGCTCCAGCAATCGGTGCAGCCGCGGGTTCCGGCCCGCATCGACGGTCTGCAGCCGGGCGCTGTAATCGCCGTGTGTCACGGCCGGGATGGTCGAGCGCACGACGTTGACGCGGCGGCGCAGGTCGGGGTCGGCGGCCAGGGTGTGGCGCTGCGCCGCGTCGAGCGGAAGGCGGTGCTCGGCGCGCACCGGCGCGACCAGCAGCATGTATGGGCTTTCCTGGCCCGGTTCGAGGTCGAACCAGCGATAAGCGTGTTCGGCAAGGACAATCGGGGCGAACGGGCGAAAGCTCTCGCGGAACTTGATTTTTCGGTTCAGGGTAGCCTGCATGCGCGGCGAGCGCGGGTCGCCGAGGATGCTGCGCGCCCCCAGGGCGCGCGGGCCGAACTCCATCCGACCCTGAAACCAGCCGACCACCTTCCCGTCGGCGAGCAGCCGGGCCGTGTGACGGAGAAGTTCTTCCTCGTCGCCGAACGAATGGCACGAAGCCTCGACCTGATTCAGGAACCGGGCGATCTCCGCCGGCCCGAACGCCGGCCCGAGCAGGCTGCCCTTCTGCGCGTCCGACGGGGAGGCGACGCGGGGGTTCTCCAGCAACTGGTGCCAGACGAACAGGGCCGCTCCCAGGGCGCCGCCGGCATCGCCGGCCGCCGGCTGGATCCACACGTTCGCGACCGGCCCCTCGCGCAGCAGGCGCCCGTTGGCAACGCAGTTGAGCGCGACGCCGCCGGCCAGGACGAGGTTCTTCAGGCCGGTTCGCGCGTGCCAATCGCGAGCCATGCGCAGCAGGATCTCCTCGGTCACTGCCTGGATGCTCGCGGCCAGGTCCATGTGCCGCTGCTCCAGATCGCTCTCGGGCCGACGCGGCGAGCCGCCGAACAGCCGGTGGAACCGCCGCCCGGTCATGGTCAGCCCGTGGGCGAAGTTGAAGTACGCCATGTCGAGCCGGAAGCTGCCGTCCGGTTTGAGATCGAGCAGGTGACGATAGATCGCGTCGGCGTACACCGGCCGGCCATACGGCGCCAGCCCCATCAGCTTGTACTCGCCGCTGTTCACCCGGAAGCCGCAGTAGGCGGTGAAGGCCGAGTACAGCAGGCCGACCGAGTGCGGAAACGGCAGGTGCCGGGTCAGCTCGATGGCGTTGCCGCGGCCGACCCCCTGGCAGGTGGTGGTCCACTCGCCGACGCCGTCGAGCGTCAGGATGGCGGCCTCGTCGAACGGGCTGGGAAAGAAAGCGCTGGCGGCGTGGCTCTCGTGGTGGTCGAGAAAGACGAGGGGCGCGCGGCACGCGCCGAGGTGGCCGCGGAGCAACCGCCGCGAGAAGAGTTTCTCTTTCAGCCACACCGGCATGGCTCGCGTGAAGCTGCGCAGGCCGCGCGGCGCGAACGTCAGGTACGTCTCCAGCAGGCGCTCGAACTTCGTCAGCGGCTTGTCGTAGAACGCGACGTAGTCGATCTGTTCGGGGGTAATTCCGGCCTCGCGCAGGCAGTAGGCGACGGCTGCGGCGGGGAACCGGGCGTCGTGCTTCTTCCGGGTGAAGCGCTCCTCCTGAGCGGCGGCGATCGCGTCGCCGTCGATCACCAGCGCGGCGGCCGAGTCGTGGTAGAACGCGGAAATGCCCAGGATCGCGGTCACGGCCCCGCCTCCTTGCGTGGTAGCGTGTGCGCGGCAACGCAGCGTATCGAGGATAACACCGCCGCGCGGAGCGAGCAACGGCAGATGACCGTGTCCCGCCGCGGCCCTGTCCGGCGCTGACGCTTCCGCCTCGTCGCGTTTGGTCCACCAGTCCTAAAGCCCACGGGTTACGTCCCGTGGGCTTGCCACAGCCCTTTGCACACCCTCCTCCTTGACCCTGCACAGGAAAGTTCGGGTTGGTTCGGACATGACGTCTGATTGATTGCGCAGCCGCCTTCCCATTGAAGAGAGATGCAGTTCCGAGAATCGTCTGCGAGGAGCCCAATCCGAGCAGCGGGTTTCCCAGGGACGGGCGGAGCAAACACAACGAGCCGGAAGCGTCCGCGCCGGCCGCCTGGACCGAGCCGGCGCTGACGCTTCCGACTCGTCGGCGTCAGGGCGTTTGCTCCGCCCGTCCTTAGAGTTCCACTTCGGTGCCATTGAGAACGGCCTGGGCGAGGGAAGCCATGGTGGTGCGACGGTTCATGGCCCCGCGCTGGAGGCGCCGGAACGCCACGTCCTCCGACCAGCGGAAGCGCTTCATCAGCACTCCCTTGGCTCGCTCGATGAGTTTACGGTTCTGGAGGGTCTGCCGCAGGTTGGCGTTCTCGCTCTGCAGCTGGCGGCAGACGTTGAATCGTGCCCACGCCGCAAGTATTGCCGGCTCAATCTGATGCGGCTCCACCGGCTTGAGCAGATAGCTCAGGTGGTAGTCGCCCACGGCTCGCCGCACCAGCTCCTGGTCCGTCTCGTCCACGAGGGCCACCGCGGCGAACGGCCGCTCCTGGTAAATCTGGCGCAGCGCGTCCAGGCCGCAGCCGTCGCGCAGGCGCACGTCGAAGAGGACCACGTCGGGTTCCTCGGTCAGGATGGTCCGAACCATCTCGGCCACGCTCGTCCCTTCGCCCATCACCCGATACCCGCACCGGGTTTCCAGGGTGGCTTTCAGGAAGCGGCGCAAGGCGCCGTCGTCGGTGACGAGAAAACTTCGTAGCGGAAAGGCGGCGGCAGTCACACTCACCATGACGTCTAGCTCCTCGTTGCGCCAGGTCCAAACGCTCGCTGGCCGTGTTCGCTCGAACCGCCCACAGGTTGGCATCACGGCGAAGCGAGGGTGATGGGAGGGTTGCAATTTCTGCGCCAAATATGCGGCGGTGATTCTCCCGGGATCCTTGGCGACGTCGCGTCGGACGGCACATCGGTTGCTCTGGATGAGGCGTATGTGCGCAGGGGCTGGGGAAAGCCCACGGGTGGCGTGCCCGGGGCC
>JADLBT010000286.1 GCA_020847555.1 Gemmataceae bacterium | reverse complement strand
GTCCTGAGATTGCCCGTCCCTTTATCGGCACAGGGTGCCGGCGCTGAAGGAATCATCCGGGTTGATCTCCGGTGCGGACCCTAACCCGAATATTTCTCACCTCTGGGGGTGAAATATTCGGGCTCGGGGTGAACGGCCGACGGCATCGGGATCGTCCTTTGATCCTGTCCGGGGTTGGACAGGATGACAGGGTGCACCGGATGGCCGGGGCCGACCGGCCAGGGCTGCTCCGGGCGGCAGGTTGCGGTTTCAGCCCCGGGCGACGGCCGGGCGTCGTTCAACTCGCGTCATTCAACTTTGCACTGTCCGGGGCCGGCCGGGGCGTCGAGACGCTGACGCAGGTTCCGGCCGACGTCGTCGAGCCGGTACGGCTTTTCGATCATGACCGGCTGGCCGAGCCGTTCGATCTCGGCCCGGGCGGATGCGGTCAGGTGGCCGCTGATGACCATGACGCGGAGTTTGGGCCGGCAGAGCCGGATGATCTTCAACACGTCGACGCCGCTGGCGCCAGGCATGTTGAGATCGAGCACGACGGCGTCGAAATGGCGCGCGGGATCGCTGATCAGCTCGATCGCCTCGATGCCCGATGCGGCGGTCAGCGCATGGTAACCCTTCTGGCCGAGGGAGGTCGCGAGCAGCGAACGCAGCGACTCCTCGTCGTCGACGATGAGCAGCGACTCGGTGCCGCCGGGAAATTCGCTGGACACCACCGTCTCCGGCTCGGCGTCGGTCGTGGCGGCGAGCGGGATGTAGATGTGAAACGAGCTGCCGACGCCCACCTTGCTCTCGACGTCGAGACAGCCGTGGTGGGCCTGCACGATGCCGTAGACCACTGCGAGGCCGAGACCGGTGCCCTGGTTGACCGGTTTCGTCGTGAAGAACGGCTCGAAGATGCGCTGGCGGACTTCGGGGCTCATCCCGCTGCCCGTGTCGGCCACGGTCAGGCAGGCGTAGTTCCGGTTCGCGTCGGCGCCCAGCTTGCGCAAAGCGGAGCCGGCGGCGGTGCGGGTCGAGAGCGTGATCATCCCGCCTCCCGGCATGGCGTCGCGGGCGTTCACGCACAGGTTGAGCACGATCTGCTGCACCTGGTTCTGGTCGGCGAGCAGCGGCGGCAGACGGTCCTGGAGCGCGAGGTCGAAGGAGACGGTGCGCGGAAACGTCTCCGACAGCAGGTGCACGAGATCCCGCGCCAGTTGGTTGAGGTCCATCGCTTCGAAGTGCACCTCGTGTTTGCGACTGAAAGTCAGGATCTGGCGGACGAGCCCGCTGGCGCGCTGGGCGGCGCGGTGAATCTCGCGCAGGCTCTTCTGCAGCACGGCGGGTTCGGGCGAGCCTTGCTGGCAGAACTCGGCGTAACCGTTGATGATCGCGAGCAGGTTGTTGAAATCGTGCGCGATGCCGCCCGCCAGCGTGCCCAGGCCCTCCATCTTCTGGGCCTGCCGCAGCTCGTGTTCGAGCTTCCTGCGCTCGGAGATGTCCTCCCGCAGGCACAGGAAGTTCGTGATCTCGCCGGTCGGGCTGCGCAGGCAGGACACCTTGACCGACTCCCACACCGTGGAGCCGTCGGGGCGCGTGGCAGGAAGCTCGCCGCGCCACTCTCCGCCAGCGCGCACGGTCGTCCACAGCTGCGCGAACGAGGCGGCGTCGGCGTGGCCGTCGCGCAGCACCTCGAGGTCGCCGTCGAGGATGTCCTCCAGCGTGCGGCCGCTGACCTCGCTGTATTTGGAATTTACATACTGAGCCCGGCCGTCGGGGTCGGTGATCACGAACGACACCGGTGACTGTTCGACCGCGCGCGACAGCCGGTAGAACTGTTCCTCCGCCAGGCGCTGCCGCGTGATGTCGCGGCCGACGGCGCGGATCGCGACGATCGCCCCGGCGTCGTCGAGCAGCGCCGTTTCCTCCCAGCTGAACCAGCGCACGCCCTGGGGGGTGAGCCAGCGGTGCTCGGCGACGCCCCGGTGGGGTGGGCGGGCGAGCTCGGCCGTGCTGTTCTGCAGCGCGGGGGCGTCTTCGGAGTGGATGAAATCGGCGAGCGGCGTGGCGGAAAGGTCGGCGGCCGCCCGCCCGAACTTCCGGGCGAACGAGAGATTGGCCGCCAGCAGGCGACCCTGTGGATCGCGACAGTAGGCCGCATCGGCGCTGGTTTCCCATGCGCCAAGCCAGGCCTGGCAGAGGGACTTGGGGTCGAGGACGGAGCGCGGCTCGTTGAGGGCGGACATGGGCTGGGGTGGTTATCGGCGCAGAGGCAGGCGGTCTTGAGTGGGTCTCCCCTGGGAGCGCGGACGCCCTCGGCCGCATTTCGGTCGCAGCGGAAGGCTCGGAATGTGCGGACGGGGTCGTCCGCGCTCCCGGGGAAGGGAATCAATCACAGCAGCCCCTGCAGCATCAGCGGGAGGCGCTGCACGGCATGTGCGATCGAGGCCTGCGCGCGGGCCGCGGCGGTGGCATCCGCGCCGAAAAGCAGCGTCCACCCGGGAAGCGTCAGCCAGGCGTCGGCGGCGACGGGCGCGATTGGCTCGAACCCGCCGGTGATGCCGCTGTGCCGCACCACATGATCGGCGACCTGGACCGCCGCCGCGAAATTCTGGTGCTGCGGCGCCGCGCCGGGATCGTGGTGGAACTGCACGGCGCAGACGATCTCGTCCGAGAGGTGATGGCGCAGGAGGTAGTGGGCGCCGATCCGGGCGTGGTCCCAGCCGATCAGCGCGCGTTCGTGCTCGCAGAATGCGGCGGGATCCGGCGCGGGCATCGTCACCAGCGCATGCGCCTCGCCGGGAAAGGCGCAGGCCATGACGATCTTGCCGACGTTGTGCAGCAGGCCGGTCAGGTAGTCGGTGTCGTCGTCGACCCCGAGCAGAGTCGCGGCGAGGATTTCGCGGGTCAGCATCGCCGACGCGATGCTGTGGGTCCACAGCGCCTTCCAGGGCAGTCCCGCCGCGGACCCCGACGGCATTTTCTCGAGCTCGTCGATCACGGGCGTCGCGAGCGCCAGCTCCCGGATCTGGCGCAGTCCGAGGAAGAACACCGCCTCCTCGATGCTGTTCACCCGCGTCGACAGGCCGAAGTAGACCGAGTTCACCATCCGCAGCAGCCGCGCGGTGAGAGAAGGGTCGCGCCGGATCACGTCCGCGATCTGCGAGTTGAGCGTGTGTTCGGAGCGGACCAGTTCGCCCAGGGCCTGATTGATGCTCTGCAGCGACGCGAGCTT
>JADLBT010000285.1 GCA_020847555.1 Gemmataceae bacterium | reverse complement strand
TCGCCGAGGCCGCCAGCGTCCTGCTGGCGCGGGCTCCCGGCTCGTCCGAGGTCTTCGTCGTCCGCCGGAGTGAGACCCTTCGCTTCTTCGGCGGCTTCTGGGCCTTCCCCGGCGGCAAGGTCGATGCAGCCGACTGCGCCATCCCCGTCGAACCCGCCGCCGATCCGCTTGCGGTCCGCCGCGCCACCGCGGCCCGCGAGTTGTTCGAGGAGACCGGCGTGCTGCTCGCCCGCCCCGCCGCCGGCTCCCAGCCCGCCCCCGTTCCCGACCTAAAACGGTGGCGCCGCGAGGTTGTCGCCGACCGCCTGTCGTTCGCCGAACTGCTTGTCCGCCGCGGTCTGGTCGTCCACGTCGCGGACCTGCGTCTGATTGGCAGCGTGACCACGCCCGCGTTCGCGCCGATCCGGTTCGACACTACTTTCTTCGTGGCGGTACTCCCGCCGGGGCAGGAGGCGGTCGTCTGGCCGGGCGAGCTGGACTGCGGCCGCTGGGCGCCGGCCGCAGATGTACTCGCCGAGTGGGTGCGCGGCGAGTCCCTGGTATCGCCACCGACCGTGATGACGCTGGAGTCGATCTGCGGCTGGTCCACCGAGGAAGCCCCCGCCCGACTCGGCCCGCTGCTGGAGGCGCTGACGGCGGGCCGCATCCACCCGATCTTCTTCGCCCCCGACGTGCAGCTGATCCCGCTGCGCACGGTCGTCCTGCCGCCAAGCACGCACACCAATGCCTACCTCGTCGGCCGCGCCCCGGCGTACCTGCTCGACCCGGGCGCCTCCGACCCGGTCGAGCAGCAGCGTCTCTTTGACCTGCTCGATGCCCGCCGGCACGACGGGCTGCGGCTGGCCGCCGTCGTCCTGACTCACCACCACCCGGATCACGTCGGCGCCGCCGCAGCGTGCGCGCGTCGTTACGGCATGCCGGTCTGGGCGCACCGCCTGACCGCCGAACGGCTACGCGGGCTGGTGGACGTGGCGCATTTCATCGAGGACGGCGAGCGGCTCGACCTCGGCATCAGTCCCGGCGGCAGCGGGACGTGGCACCTGGAAGCGGCGTACACGCCCGGCCACGCCGCGGGGCACCTGGCGTTTTACGAGCCGCGCTACCGGCTGCTGCTGGCCGGCGACATGGTTTCGACCGCCTCGTCGATCGTGATCGCGCCGCCGGAGGGTGACCTGGCCGTCTACCTCGACTCGCTCCGCCGCTTGCAGGGCTACGACTGCCGACTGCTGCTGCCGGCGCACGGCAACGTCAGCGCCCGCCCGGCGGAGACGCTGCGTGACGCCCTCGACCACCGCGCCCGGCGCGAGGCGCAGTTGGTGGACGCGCTGCGCGCGGGGCCGCGCACGATCGCCGACCTGGCGCCGGAGTTGTATCGCGGCCTGCCCGCGGGGGTGATGCGCTTCGCGCGGCTGCAACTCCTGGCCGGTCTGCTCAAGCTGCGACGCGAGGGGCGGGCGGAAGCGAACGGCGCGGGCGACGACGCGCCGTGGCGCCTGGTGTCCGCATAGGGGCGGGCGCGACGCTGTACCCGTTGCCACTGACCATCCGCGCCGTTACTGCGTACAATGAGGAGCAGATCGCTAGGGGTGCCTGCCGCGGAGCCGCGCACCATCGCACGGATCGACGGCGGGCTGAGAGCACACCCTGGGACCTGATCCGGGTCATACCGGCGTGGGAAAGCGACCTGTTTTCTCTTCAACCGACGTGTCTCCCGGCCCCGTTCCCTGGTCGGCTCTTCCTCCCGGTCGGAGGGCGCGTGCGGTGGAGTTCTTCAACTTCTTCCGCTGGGTGCTGGTCATCGCCGTGTCGGTGACTCTGTACTGGCCGCTGACGGTCCCTCTCGCGGCGCTGGCGTACAAGGTGCGCCTCGGTCCGGACCCGATTCCGATGCCGGCCGCCGCCTTCTGGACGCGGAGCACCTTCGCCGCCCTCGGCATGGCGATCCTCGCGCTGGTCCTGTGCGGCCTCGCCGCGTTCCTGGTCCGCGGTGCCGAGTTGCCGGCGGCGATGGTCCTCCTCACGCTGTTCATGGGCTACGTCCCGGTAGCGGTCTGGCTGCTGGCCGTGCTGTTCGCCTACGAGGATCTGCTCGAAGGACTGAGCGTGCTGGTCATCTGGATTTTCCTGCCCGGACTGCTGCTCGGAGCCCTCGACCTGATGGGCCTCACCGCCCCGCTGGCGCTGGCGGATAGCTGGCTGCCGAAACTCGAACCCTGATCCCGTTTTTTCTCCCTCACCCTCGGCCCCTCTCTCACAAGGGGAGAGGGGAGGGAGAACAAGGAGCCGCTTTCATGACCCAGTTTGAAGCCGCCCGCCAGGGCGCGATCACCGACGAGATGAACCACGTCGCCCAGCGCGAGGATCTCGCCCCCGAGTTGATCCGCGCCGAGGTGGCGCGCGGCCGCATGGTCATCCCGGCCAACAAGGTCCACCTCACGAAGAAGCTCGAACCGATGTGCATCGGCGGGGCGGCGAAGTGCAAGATCAACGCGAACATCGGCAACTCGGCCGTCACCGGCAAGGTCGAGGACGAGCTGGAGAAGCTGCACACCGCCGTCCACTACGGGTCCGACACGGTCATGGACCTGTCCACCGGCGGCAACATCGACGGCATCCGCCAGGCCATCCTCGACGCCTCGCCGGTGCCGATCGGCACCGTGCCGGTGTACCAGATGATCCAGCACGTCAAGGATCCGGCCGAGATCACCCCGCGCCTGGCCCTGGACATGGTCGAGCACCAGGCGAAGCAGGGCGTCGATTACATGACGATCCACGCCGGGGTGCTGCGCGAGTACCTGCCGCTGACGACGAACCGTATCACTGGCATCGTCAGCCGCGGCGGGTCGCTGATGGGGGCGTGGATGCTCGCGCACCGGGAGCAGAACTTCTGGTACACCCACTTCGACGAGCTGTGCGAGATCATGCGCGCCCACGACGTGACGTTCAGCCTCGGCGACGGGCTGCGGCCGGGGTGCCTGGCCGACGCCAACGACGCCGCCCAGTTCGCGGAGCTGAAGACGCTCGGCGAGCTGACGCTCAAGGCGTGGCAGCACGGCTGTCAGGTGATGATCGAGGGTCCGGGCCACATCCCGATGCACCTGGTCAAGATGAACGTCGAGAAGGAGCGCGAACTCTGCCACGATGCGCCGTTCTACGTTCTCGGCCCGCTCGTGACGGACATCGCGCCGGGGTACGACCACATCACCAGCGCCATCGGGGCGGCGCTGGCGGCAGAGGCCGGGGCGGCGATGCTGTGCTACGTCACGCCGAAGGAGCACCTCGGCCTGCCGAACCGGGACGACGTGCGCCAGGGCGTGATCGCGTACAGGATCGCGGCCCACGCCGGCGACATCGCCCGCGGCCGCAAGCACGCCCGGCAGCGTGACGACGAGCTGTCGAAGGCGCGGTTCGAGTTCGACTGGAACCGGCAGTTCGAGCTGGCGCTCGACCCGGAGACGGCCCGGCTGATGCACGACGAGACGCTGCCGCAGGACGTGTTCAAGTCGGCCAAGTTCTGCTCGATGTGCGGGCCAAAGTTCTGCTCGATGCGGGTCACGCAGGACATCCGCCAAATGGCCGCCGCGGCGCCGGCCCTGCCGACCGTGTGAGCCCATTCGTCGGAAACGAGCCGGCACCGTCACGGCGCAGGCGTTGCAAGCATGTACACGGCGAACGACGCCAGCCAGTGCTCGCCGACGTAATCGCCGCTGGCGATGTGGCGCAGCCCCGCCGCGGCGTGGCGGGCGGCCGACGCCGCGAGGGCCTGGCGCGCGGGGTCGTCGGAGGGCAGCGCCGCGGCGAGGCTCCGCATGCACCAGGCGCGACTGAGATTCAGCCCGTCGAGGTGGACAATCTGCGGGTCGGTGCGGTCGGCCACCGTCGCCGGCTCGAACAGCGTCCTCGGCGCGGCCTTCGCCGCGCCCGGCAGGAAGCGCCGAAACCACGCCTGGAACTCCGCCGGCGGCAGCACGCGCCGCATCAGGTCCGCCTCCATCAGGCTCGGCGAGAAGAAGTCGGCCCCGTCCGGCTCCCACCGCGCGGGAATGTCCGCGTCCTTGCCGTAGTAGGTTCGGCTGCGCTCCTCGATGAGTTCGCGCAGCCGCCTGTCGCCGACCGCCCGCGCGTAGTCGAGGGCAAACGCGAACCCGAATGCTGTATTCGGATGTACGCCACTGCGGATCGGATACGTCTGCTTCGGGAAGAAGGCGAGGTAGCGGGCGACGAGCGTGTCGGCCAGCGGCTTCAGGTTCTTCGACCACACACGGCCCTCGGGATCGTCCCAGGTGTGCAGCTCCTCGGCGAGTTTCAGCAGCCACGCCCACCCGTAGGGGCGTTCAAAGGATTGCTGGTTCGGTTTGGTGAACTGCTCGGCCTCGGCCTTGAGGTTCTGGGCGGTGAGGTGCTCGGCCAGGACGGCGCGGATCTGCTTGCGCTCGGGCAAGTCGGGGAACAGACGCAGCAGCCGCACCAGCATCCAGT
>JADLBT010000284.1 GCA_020847555.1 Gemmataceae bacterium | reverse complement strand
CGAACCGGGGTCTCCTCGCCGGCGCGGACCGCGATCCGCTGCGTTTCGCGAACCGGGTTGCCGTTGCGAATCACCTCGGCGGTCAGCGTGTAGTGGAACTCGCGGCCGGTCGGCAGGGTCGGGGACACGAACCGACGAACAGCGCTGGTGGAGTTCGTGTTGTTGCCGTCGATCGTCACCGTGGCATCGGCGGGCACGCTGACGACGATCGTCGCCGGAGCCTGCAGCTGAGCCTTGCCCGGATCCTTGCCGCCTTCCTTGCCGCCTTCCTTGCCGCCAGTCGCCGGAGCAACCGGGGTCACAACCACACCACCCGCGCAGCCGATGCCACCCGCGCAGCCGAACCCGCTGCAGCCCCAGCCGCCACTGCAGCCGAAGCCGCTGCAGCTGAAGCCGCTGCAGCCGCTGCAGCTGAAGCCGCTGCAGCTATAGCTGACGTGGCAGCCGCTGCAGCTGTTGCAGCCGTGCTTCCGGCGGAACAACCCGCCGCGCCCACCGTGGCAACTCGAGTAGCAACCGGAGCAGCCGTGGCTGCTGTAGCAACTGCTGTGGCAACTGCTGTAGCAGCCGTTGCAGCCCGAGCAACCGCGCCGGCCGAAGTCGGGGGCTTCGGCGCCGCCGGTCAGGGCCATCATCATCACGACACTGTACATGAACGTACACCTCCTGCAAACACAAGGAGCCAACCCACGCAGTATCAGCAAACCTCAGGGCCTGGAGCCGAACGTTGGTGCAGCTCAGAACTGGGGGCAGAGTGCCCCGGAGCATGAAGGGGCCATTCCTGTACCGGGCATCCATCTCCCCGCCTCTCGCGGTCGTCGGCTCAGTGATGTCAAAGCGAGCCAACTGAGTTGGATGGTAAAGATAGGAAAGAAAAGAGTCAACAGGAATCTGGGTGATGTACGGGATATCTATGGGGGTCACCTCGTGAATCGGGTGGGATTTTGCCGGAAAAACCACAGAAGCCTGGATTGACGGCTGATAAAGTCCGCGGGCGGCGACCCCGTGGGCGGAGTGCTGGCGACCTGGCCCACAGTCCGCCACCCGTGGGCTTGACACCGCAACTCCCCTGCCCCCCGTACCAGTACAAGGAGCAGGGGGAGGCAGTGAAAATGGAAGGGCTGCAAAGCCCACGGGACGCCACTCGCGGGCTTTGCAAGAACCCCTGAAACCCTGCCGCACGCCGGGTGGGACTTCCTGCCGTCCGTGGCGCAAATCTCCTTGCGTCCGTTGACCTTCGCCGTTAGCATGCCGTTGGGCGGCAGCCTTTCCCGGCCCGCAGAAGGGTTGACGTGACCCCTTTCCTCCCACAGTCCTAGTCCCGGCGCCCTTGCCGGGGATGGGTTGACCCATGCTCAAGTTGACCGTCGTGGCGGACGAAGGCGACGTCGTCCGCGTCCAGTGCGAGGGCGAGATCAGCCAGGTCAAGTTCCAGCTCAACGACAACCCGCTCGAGGCTCTCCTCGGACCGAGTGTCTACAGCCGCAAACTGCTGGTGAACCTGGAGCGCGTCGAGTTCCTCGATTCCAGCGGCATCAGCTGGCTCGTCGTCTCGCACAAAAACTTCCAGCAGGGCGGAGGGATCCTGGTCCTGTACTCGATCCCGCCGCGCATCACCCAGGTGCTGCAGTTCTGCCGGATGGACCGGCTGCTCAAGATGGTCGAGGACGAACCGGCAGCCCGCACCCTCATCGCCGGGGGGAAACCGTCATGAAGGAGCAACCGCCTCCCGAGCGCGACGGCCTGCGGGTAGACGTTCACAACTTCCCTGTCGAGGAGGCGGTCCCGCGCCTGATCGAACACGCGGTCGATCTGGCGGCGAGCGACCTGTACTTCGGGACAAACGAGAACCACGTCAGCGTGTCGGTCCGCCACCTGGGCGTGCTGCGCCTGATCAGCGTGTTGCCCCTCGACTTCGGCCGACGGTGCATGGCCCACCTCAAGGCCGTCGCAGGCATGGACGTCGCCGAGCGGCGCCGCCCGCTCGACGGCCGGCGCATCTACCGCCGGACCAACGGCCATCAGGTGGACCTGCGCATCAACACCATCCCAACGCTCTACGGCGAGGACTTCACGCTGCGCATCCTGGAGCGCGACTCCCGTCTGCTCCACCTGGACCAACTGGGCCTGCTTCGCCACGACTACAATCGCCTGCTGGGCCTGCTGCAAAGTCCGAGCGGGCTGATCCTCGTCACCGGCCCGACGGGGGCCGGCAAGACCACCACCCTCTACGCCTGCCTGAATTACCTGAACAGCGGCGAGCGCAAGATCAACACGATCGAGGATCCGATCGAGTATGCGGTCGCTGGCGTGCGCCAGTCGCAGGTACACCCGAAGATCGACGTCGATTTCCCCGACCTGCTCCGCAGCGTCCTGCGGCAGGCACCGGACGTGATCATGGTCGGCGAGATCCGCGACCCGGTGACGGCCGAGACGGCAGTGCGGGCGGCCAACAGCGGCCATCTCGTCCTGGCAACACTGCACGCCCCGGTCGCCGCCGGCGCCGTGCAGAGCATGCTCAGCCTCGGCGTCCACCCGCACTTCCTCGCCAGCTCGCTACTCGGCGCCATCGCCCAGCGGTTGCTGCGCACCCTGTGCCCGACCTGCCGTATCGCCTTCGAGATGGGCGACGTGAGCGAGACGTTTGAGGAGGTCAGGAAGTGGCTCAGCCCTGACGAGGGGAAGATCCTCTACGGCCAGGGCGGGTGCGACGCCTGCCGCACGACCGGGTACGCCGCCCGAACCGGGGTGTTCGAGGTACTCGTGGTGAGCAAGGCGATCCGCAAGCTGATCATGGCGAAGTCGAGCCTGCAAACGATCCGCCAGAAGGCGATCGAGGACGGGACCATCGAGTTCCGCCAGGCGGCGCTGCTCAAGGTCGCCAAGGGTGAGACAACCGTCGAGGAGGTGTTCCGGGTCGTCCCGACCGAGTACCTCGGGGTCGAGGACTGATGCGTTTCGCGCAAAGACGCAAAGAGCGCAAAGAAGACATCCTTCTT
>JADLBT010000283.1 GCA_020847555.1 Gemmataceae bacterium | reverse complement strand
GCACGACCGCGACGGGCCACCGGCAAGCGCCGGGGACGGACGCGGGAACAAGCCCCACGAGGGAGCACGCACATGGCGAAAAATGCAGCGACCAAGACCCCCAAGACCGGAGCGAAGAAGGGCGATGCCGCCCGCACCGAGAAGGCCCGCAAGGCGGCGCTGGCGGAAGTCCAGGCTCGGATCGACGCGCCTACGGACGAGCCGCTCCACGAAGGCACGGCGGTCCGCGGCGACAGCAAGGCCGTGCGGGTTGCCGTTCCCCGCGACGACGTTGCCCCCGGGGGCGACCCGGCGAGCGGAACGTCCGACGCCCCCGCCGCCGACGCCCCCGCCGCCGACGCCGCGCCGCAGGCGCCAACGTCGGGCGAGCCCGGGAAGAAGCCAAAGGAGCCCAAGGCCGCCAAGCCCGCGAAGAAGTCCAAGCTCCAGCGTCTGAGCGCCCTGGACGCCGCCGCCCAGGTGCTCGCCGCAACGCCCAAGCCCATGAGCGCCAAGGACCTGATCGCCGAGATGGCGGCCAGGAATCTGTGGGCCAGCCCCGGCGGCAAGACGCCCGAGGCAACTTTGTACGCCGCGATCATCAGAGAGGTGAGCGCCAAGGGATCCGATGCCCGCTTCCGCAAGGTCGAGCGCGGGCTGTTCCAGGCCGCGGGGAAGTAGAGACCGCCGACATTATTCCGCCAACCTCACACCCGGCCATCGCCGGGTTTCTCTTCGGCCGCAGCGTCGCAGGCCAAGGGATCCCCCCGCTACGACACTACGGTGTAAACGAGCCTGTCGCGGCACCCGCCGGGCCGCCGACGATTCGCTTGGGGGGGCGTGTGAGTGATGTTGATGAGCGGAACGTCGCGCTCGCGGCCGCAGCGGTCGCACCGGCGGTCCGGGAATGACGGCGGGGTGTCGCTGGGCAGGTGGTGCCCGACCACCAGCGGCCCCTGGCACACGCACGGGCCGCGCTCGGCCCCCAGCGCCCGGGCCGCCCGGCGCTCCAGGCGGTTGAAGGATCTGCGCGCGCTCACGCCGGCGCCGCCTTCGATGGTGTATCCAGGATGATCTTCTTCACGCACCGGACCTTCCCGCACGCCGCGCAGCCGCGGGTCGGGCGGTTCGGCACGCCGTCGCGGACGATCACGGTGTCGAACGACCCCAGGCCCCCGCAGACATGGCACGGGCCGCGGGCCATCAGGCGCTCAATGGATCGCAGCGTGTGTCGCAGGCTCACGGCCCGTCTCCTGGTTCAACCACGGTCCCCGCCCGTTGCCCGACGTGGGCCGCGGTTACGCCCCGGGCGTCGCCCCCGCGCGTGGGTCCCTCCCGGCGTCCGACGCCCGTCGGCCCAACGTCGGCGGCCGTGGCCGCCACGCCGGGAGCCTCCGGCGCGGGGAGGGGTAGCGCGAGCGGTTCCAGCCCCAGCCAGCGCTCGATGCTCGTGAAGCTTTCGTCCATCAGGTCGAGCTTGGCGCAGATGCGCGCGGCCGCAGCATGGAACTCCTCGTCCGCGGCCGTCTTCACCTCGGTTGTCGCAGCAGTATCGTTCAACGGGCACCTCCTTGGCGGGCGGCGGTAGCTGCCTCTTCCTCCAGCACGATGACCAGCCTGTTCTTGCCGCAGCGCGGGCACACCGATGGCTCAAGCGGCAGCGCCGAGTCCTGCAGCACGACGCTCACGCACGGGCACGCCGCCACCGGCATGGACCTGGCCACGCGGCGCTCCAGCGACCGCAGGGACGCTCGCACGCTCATGATGCCGACGCCTCCGGCTGGCGGTTGAAGGTGTCCGAGTGCACGACGATGACCACGCGCTGCTTGTCGCAGCGGGGGCAGAATGGCGGCGGCCTGGGCTCGTCCCGGCCCACCACGATGCACCACGGGCAGTTGCAGGCCGCGGGCGGGAACGCCTTGGCGACGCGTCGCTCAAGCGAGCGGATGCTGGCCTTTAGCGCCATGAGCCACCTCCCGTGCCGATGGCCTCGCGGCGTACCGATCTCGTCTTGCCGCACCGCTCGCAGCCCCGGCGCTCCACGATGTCCAGCGCGGCGTACACGAGCACGATCCGGAAGTCCCCCTCGCCGCGGCAGAGCGGGCACAGGGGGGACAGGCCCCCGCCGCGTTCGAGCCGCCGCAGGCGGCGGTGCAGGCCGGAGACGGTGCTCATGCGGCACGCTCCGTTCCGGGGGGCCCGGCCCGGTCGTTGAGCTGGGCCTCGAGGTGCCCGATCCGCTCGGCCAGGTCGTCGAGTTCGATTGAGTCCCTGCTGAACTTGAGGATGGCGCTGGCCGCCGAGACCCGGGCCGAGTGCGGGGCGGTCTCGTCCATGGTGATCTTCGTCAATGCCTGAATAGCCACGGGCACGTACCGCTGGGTGGCGGCGATGGCCTGGTTGAACGCCTGCCGCCGGGCCTTGCGGTAGGCGGCACCGAACACGGGGTCCTCGAGCCAGCGGTGGATGGTCTTCTCGGCCACGCCGACGACCGCCGCCGCCTTCTTGAAGGTCGGCTCGGTCAGCAGCGCCACGATGGCCTGCT
>JADLBT010000282.1 GCA_020847555.1 Gemmataceae bacterium | reverse complement strand
TGCAAGTTGGAGCTAACGAACAAAACGAAGACGAGCCGCAAGCGTCAGCGACGGCTTGGTCAAATCCTCCGTCGCTGACGATTGCGGCTCGGCGGTGTCCCTGGCGGTCCCGGTGGATCATTCGTGCTCGCTGGCGCCGTTGCGGGCCGACTCGGCGTACCCGAACCCGACCTGGCGGCGCAGGCGCGTGTTCAGCTCGCTGCGGTTGACCGCGAACTGGTGCAGCGCCCACCCCCACTCCCACGCGCCGGCTTCGAGCCAGCGCATGATGAGCAGGTTCTTCAGCTCCTCGATCTCTGCGAAGCTGAACCCGTCCGTCGTGGCGACGGCGCGTTCCAGGTCGAGGCCGGCACGGATATCCGGGTGCCAGCGCTCCAGCAACTGGCGGCGCAGCCCGGCGTCGGGCGACTGGAAGTGCAGCATCACGTCGATCCGACCGGGCCGCTTGAACGCCCGGTCGATCAGGTCCAGCGCACAGTTCGTCGTGAAGACGAAGACCACCCCCTCGTTCACCGGAATGCCGTCCATGGCGCTGAGGAAGACCGCCTGGTCCTCGGTTTCGCCGACGGTGTCGCGGTCGCGCAGAGCGAGATCCATGTCGTCGAAGAAGACGATGCCGCGGCGAGCAACGGTGAACAGTTGCCGCACCGCCTCCTGCGGGTTGCAGTTCTGGCGGGCCTGGCGGTAGGCGTCGGGCGTGACGAGGTGCCACTCCCACTGCCGCCGCCGGCACTCCTCCCAGATCCATCGGCAGGCCATCGTCTTGCCATTCCCCGGCGCCCCGGTCAGGAGCAGCCCGCGCCGCGCCCGCCCGCCGTACCCCTTGATCCGTTCGAGGTTGGCGCTGTCGAGGTAGCCGACGGTGTTCTTCCAGAGGATCTCGATCTGCTCCGGCGGCAGGACCGGGGCGACGGCCGGCACCTCGTCCTGGCGCGCGCAGCGCAGGGCGATGCGGAACAGTCGGGCGTAATCCTTGCGATCGACGACGTAGAAGTTCAGACCCCAGTCGTTGGCGTTCATGTCGTGCTGGGCCTGCACGACGACGTAGCGGACCCCCTCGACCTCGTACCCGCGTGCGCCGAACCCGACGCCGGACAACGTCGGCGTCGGGTAAGGATACCAGTCGCGGACGAGGACGCCGTCAATCGGAATGAGGTCGCCCTTGCGCGAGGCGCGCAGCAGGGGGGCGGCGAGCTGACTGAAGGTGACCGCAACGGGGTGAGCGAACCCGGCCGCCCGGGCCACCACATCGAGGAGGTAACGGTGGTCGGCGGTGTATTGCTGCAGCTGGCTCATATGCGTTAGACGGCCGGGGGCGGAAAAGGTTCGCCCGCGTCAGGGAGAGAGCCGCCGCTCGATCGTAATGCCGGGACTGTCGGAGAACTGGCCGTCACGCGTGTGTCCGCGCAGCAGCACGACCACGCCGTTGGGCGCGTCGCCCGCCACGAACCACCAGCCGTTCGGCAGGAAGAATTCTCCCTCGCGCGCCTCCGCCCCCGGCACCTTCAGCGTCATGTGCCAGTTGTCTCCCCGCTTCCACAGGGTGATCTTCTCGAAGTCGGACAGGTTGCACTGCAACTCCTCGCCCGCCACCTTGACCGTGAAGGCCTCGCCAAAGGCGCCCCGCGTGGACAGCTTCGCCGAGAACACCTCGAAGGCCATTTTCCCGGGCTCGCGCACCGTCAGCGCCACGGTCGCCCGCCGCACCTCGGTTCGCTTCGGCGCCGGCCCCTGCAACACCACCACGCTCTGCGCACTGGCCAGGTCAAAGGTCCGCTTGTCGTCGCTGCTGACCACCGTCAGCACCTTGCCGGGATGGCGTGAGCCGTCCGCCAGCGTCACGAGGTGCTCCTTCTTCTGGCTGGCAATGTGCTGCACCAGGCCGAACGGGATGACGAGGTAGACGCCGCTCCCCTGGTCCAGCAGCAGTTTCAGGCCGTGCTCGCGCTCCGGGAAGGCCGCCCGGCCCTGCGACTCGGCGAACGCCAGGCGATGGTAGCTGGAGGCCGAATCGACGCGCACGGTCGCCTTCAGGCCGAGCTTGGGAGTGATCTGCAGCGTGAGGGGCGCCCGCTCGTCGCAGCTCCAGAGCACCTTGACTCCCGGCGGAGGAGGCGGGTTGGGCACCACCGGCCTGGGCTCGGGCTGCTGGATCGGCGGCGTCGGTTTCGCCTCGCCCGGTTTGTCCGGGGACTTCGCCACGGGATCGGGCGTCTTGACCGGCGGAGTCTCTCCCTTCGCGCCGGCGGTCTCTTTCGGCGGAGGCGCCTGGGCGCGGGCGTCGTTCGCGTTGCTACCTGACGGTCCCTGGCCACGGTCGGCGGCGGAGGACGGCCAGAACAGAACCACGAGGACAACCCCCAACGCCAGGGCGCCCGCAGCGCCGACCACCGCCAGCCGGCGGCGTCCGGCCGGCCACGGCGGGGGCAGCGCGGGCGGCGGCGGTAGGCTCGGCTCGGTCGCCACCGTCCAGCCCCGCGCCGGAGCGGCCTTCGCCTCCACCAGGGAGGGCACTGCGACCTCCGGTAGGCTCGGGTCGGTCGTCAGCGTCCACCCGCGTTCCGGCGCCGTCGGCGCGTCGGCCGGCGCCGCCGTGAGCGACACGGTTTCCGGCAGCGCGGTCGGCAGCGTCGGCGGCCCGGCGCAGAAGGGC
>JADLBT010000281.1 GCA_020847555.1 Gemmataceae bacterium | reverse complement strand
GAGTTGATGGCTGAATTCCTCTCACTGGATGTCCCATCTCCGGCAAACGACGAGTCCCGGCCAATTGGCCGGGGCTCGTCTCTCTACCTTGCCGTGCGACTGGCGGTTAGGAGCAGCCGAGGCTGTTCCCGCAGTTGAGGCACTTGTAGCAGGCGCCGTTGCGGACCGTGATGTGGCCACAGACGTCGCAGAAGGGGGCGTCGCCCATCATCTCGGCCAGGGCCATGTCCATCATGTCGACCGGGCCGGAGTGTTCCAGCGTGCGCGAAACCGTCGAGGTCGCGACGACCTGATAGCTGGTGTGGTGCTCCGCGCCATGCCCATTGCCGTTGCCATTTCCGTTCGCATGGCCGTTGGCGTAGCCGGCGACCGGGACCGCAATCGCATGGGTGGGCGCGGCCTCAGTCAGGAGCGCCTGCGGAGCCGTCTCGGGCTTCGTCGCGACCGGCGCGGCCGCCGGAATCGCGGTCGGTTCCGCATTCCAGTTCGGGAAGAGCGGCTCGGCCTCGCCGTACGAGCCGGACGGCATGGCCGGCTCCTCGACCTCATCCGGGGCGACCTGGACCAGATCGGTCCGGTTCAGGTACTCCAGGCCGAGCACCCGGAAGACGAAGTCGATCATGGACGTCGCCATCTTGATGTTCGGGTGGCCGGAGACCATGCCCTGCGGTTCGAAGCGGACGAAAGTGAAGGTGTCGACGAACTCCTCCAGCGGTACGCCGTACTGGAGACCCTTCGAGACCGCGATCGCGAAGCAGTTGATCATTGAGCGGAAGGCCGCGCCCTCCTTGTGGATGTCGATGAAGATCTCGCCGAGCGTGCCATCCTCGTACTCGCCCGTGCGCAGATAGATCTTCTGTCCGGCGACACGCGCCTCCTGCGTGAAGCCCCGGCGCCGGGCCGGCATGCGGCGGCGGTAGGGCATCTGGCGAACAGGAGTCGAGTCCTCGAGCGCCAGATCGCCGAAGAGCGGGGTACTGACGGCCGCGACCGCGGGCGTCGCCGCCGGCTGTTCCTTCTCCCACTGTTCGCGAGCACTCAGCACGGCCTTGGCGACCGCTGCTGCCTGATCCTGGGCGGCATCGGCGCGCGCCTTCGCCACCGCGGCGGCCACCGCGTCCTCCACCCGCTTGGCGACCTCCGCCTCGATCTCCTCCGCGGTCTGCCGCTCCTCCTTCGCGTCACTCTTGGCGGAGAGTGGCTGGCTCAGCTTGGAGCCGTCGCGGTAGAGGGCCATCGCCTTCAACCCGTAGGCCCAGCTCTCCTTGTACGCGTCGAAGATGTCGTCGATCGTGGCCTCGTTCGGCATGTTGATCGTCTTGCTGATCGCGCCGGAGAGGAAGCTCTGGGCCGCGCTCATCATCTTGATGTGGCCCATGTGGTGGATGAAGCGGGTACCCTTCTTGCCGCACTTGTTGGCGGTATCGAAGACGGGCAGGTGCTCCGGTTTGAGGTTCGGCGCGCCCTCGACCGTCATCGTGCCGCAGATGTGCTCGTTGGCCTCGTCGATCTGCTGGCGGGTGAAGCCGAGCGCGCGAAGCAGGTCGAAGCCGGGTTTGCTCGCCTGCTCCAAGGAGATGCCGGCCCGGTGCAGCGCCTCCTCGCCCAGCGTCCAGGCATTGAAGGCGAAGCCGAGCTCGAAGACGCCCGGCAGCGCCTTCTCGACCTTGGCCAGATCCTCGTCGGTGAAGCCCTTCGCTTTGAGCGATTCGCGGTTGATGTGCGGCGCGTCGTCGAGCGTGAGGGTGCCGAGCACGTAGCTCAGGATGGCGAGGCGGTCCTCGATGCCGTAGCCCAGGTTCTTCAGTGCCGGCTCGATGCTCTGATTGGCGATCTTGAAGTAGCCGCCGCCGGCCAGCTTTTTGAACTTGACCAGGGCGAAGTCGGGCTCGACGCCGGTGGTGTCGCAGTCCATCAGGAGCCCGATCGTGCCGGTCGGGGCGAGCAGGGTCGTCTGGGCGTTGCGGTAGCCGTGGAGCTCGCCGCCGGCGAGGGCGCGATCCCACGCTTCGCGGGCCGAGGCGACCAGCTCCGCCGGAGCGAGATCCGGGTTGATGCCCATCGGTGTGACGGAGAGCCCCTCGTACTCCTCGGCCGGCGCGTTGTAGGCGGCGCGGCGGTGGTTGCGGATGACGCGGAGCATGTGGCGCTCGTTCTTCCCGTACTCACGGAAGGGGCCGAGATGCTTGGCCATCTCCGCCGAGGTGGCGTAGCTCTCGCCGGTCATGATCGCGGTCATCGCGCCGGTGAAGGCGCGGGCCTCGTCGCTGTCGTAGGGCAGGCCGCGCAGCATCAGCACGGTGCCGATGTTGGCGTAGCCGAGGCCGAGCGTGCGGTAGTCGTAGGAGAGACGGGCGATCTCGCGGCTCGGGAACTGGGCCATGAGCACGCTGATCTCGAGCACGATCGTCCAGAGGCGAACCGCGTGGCGATAACCCTCGATGTCGACCTTGCCCGTCTCGACGTTGACGAACTTGAGCAGGTTGAGGCTGGCCAGGTTGCAGGCCGTGTTGTCGAGGAACATGTACTCGGAGCACGGGTTGCTGGCGTTGATCCGGCCGCCTTCGGGGCTGGTGTGCCACTCGTTGATGGTCGTGTCGTACTGCAGGCCCGGATCGGCGCTCTTCCAGGCGGCGTCGGCGATCTTGGCCCAGAGGTCGCGCGCCTTGACTGTCTTGAAGACGGTGCCGTCGGTGCGCTTGGTCAGGTTCCAATCGAGGTTCTCGTCGACCGCGCGGAGGAACTCGTTGCTGACCCGGACCGAGTTGTTGGCGTTCTGG
>JADLBT010000280.1 GCA_020847555.1 Gemmataceae bacterium | reverse complement strand
CTACCAGGCAGAGGGCACCCTCGGCCGGCGGTTGGTGGAGCGCAGGCCGGAGGTGCGCATTTGCGGGCGGACTGTTGCGCTGAAGGCCGAGGTGGTGGTGCTGAACGGACTGTCCAGCCACGCCGATCACGGCGGGCTGCTGGCCGCCCTGACGCCGCTGGCGGGGACGGCGCAGCGGGTGCGCCTCGTCCACGGCGAGCCGGACCGGGCGGGCGCGCTGGCCGCCGGACTGACGGCCGCCGGGTTCGCCAATGTGGGAATCCCCGACGTGGGGGAGAGCGTGGCCGTCTGATGCGCTTGCCGCTCGCGGCCTCGTGAAGCGTCAGCGCGGGAGCCGAGGAACAAAAGAGGCAGCCCTCCTGGGGGGAGGAGGGCTGCCCGGCGACGGGGTGCAGACGTCAGGTCGATCAGGCAGGGGAGGGACAGGGTTCCCGCAGAGAGGCCCGGCGCGGTAGGGGAGACACCGGGACCGCGGAACCCTGACGAACGGGAACGAGGGCGTCACTCCGTTGATACGTTATCGGTTGTCGTCTCCTCGGTGTCGTCGTCGCGTTGCGGGAGCTATTCATGGCAATTGCGATGCCAGATGGTGGCCGGCAGGGGCAGCATTTGGCCCGCCCTGCGGCAACTCTCGCGGGAGGAAGGAGTAGCGGATTGTGCGGATTGCGCCGGCGAGGCCGCCTGTCCGTCCCTGTGAATGCGGCCCGGGGTGCTTCGTTGTAAATTCCGCCCAGAACGGCTTGTAACAATTACCCCGCCGGTGGCGCAGCGGCCGACACCCTCTGAATGGTCGCGGTGAGCAGTGCCAACTCCCGGTAAGCGAAGTGAGCGCCGCTCACCGACTCGCGGCCGGCTTCGACGGCGCGGACCGGAGTCCGACTCCGTTCACCACGATCACCCGATACTGAGGCGTCGTCCCGGCCGGCGCCCCGTCAACAAACCGCATCTGCGGCAACGGACGCTCCGGCGTGTCGTGGTACGACATCGGCTGGAACAGCGGGCGCCCGAACCGCCCGACGCCCTTCTCCGGCACCCGCGCGAGATCCTTGCCGTCCCGCTGGACGATGAACCCACGCACCCCGCTCTCGAAGTCCGCGTCGGCGTCCCAGGTGAGTTCGACGGTCCCGTCCGCCGCGCGCTTCACCTTCAGGTCGAAGGCAGGCGGCGGCGGGGTGGCGTCGCCCACGGCGCCGGTTTTGACGTACTCCGCCCACGCCCTCGCCACGCGCTCGTTCGGCAGCCACACCGCCTCGTTCGCCTTGCCGGGGTACGAAGCGGCCGGCGCCGGGGCGTCGGTCAGCGGCGTTGCGAGCCAGGCCGCCTTCACGTCCACCGGCTTCAGCGCCTGGTCCTTCGCGCTCCGGTCCGGCAGCCGCTGGGCCAGGCAGGCGTCGAAGAACGGAATGGCGAGGTAGCGCGAGTCGCCGCACTCGTGGGCGGTGCGCGGGTCGGGCGCGAACCCGATCGGCGCTCCCCTGGCGCGGTACGCCTGGAACATCGCCCGCGCCCCGGTCCAGGCGCCGCGGAAGCGCTTGTCGTCCTTCTCCTTCGCCCCGGGGTTGCACATCACGGGGACGGCGAAGACGGCGTCGGTCAGCTTCGGCCTGGGGATCTCGCCCTTCTCCCACGAGACGAAGGCCGTCCCGGAGCGCAGCCACACGGCGACGACGCGCTCCGGATGGAGTGCCTGCATCAGGCTCGCCCAGAACCCGCCGCCGGAGTGGCCCCACAAGCACCACGGCACGCGCTCCAACTCCGGGTGGTTCGCCTTCGCGCCAAGGTCGCGCAACGCCGCGAGGAAGGTCTGCGCTGATCCGTTGCGCGGGTCGCACCACAGCCGGCAGTTCTGCTTCTCCCCCTGCTGGTAGGACGGCCCGAGCAGGGCGCAATCCCACTTCTTCGCCAGCGCCTGCCAGTGCAGGTCATACGCCGCCGTCTCGCCCCCCTTGCAGGCGCCGACGCCGCAGCCGTGCTGGTGGACGATGACGCCGCGCAGCGTCTTGACGCCGTCGGGGATCCAGACAGTGTACGTCACGCCCATCTGGAGCCCGCCGGGTTTGTCGGACGCGGGGTAGCGGACCTCGTGATACCGGCCGGCGGCACCGGCCGTGTTCGCGAGGACGAGCGCGAGGAGGGCGGCGAGGAATCTGCGTTTCATGTACATGGGTGCTCCTGTCGTGGGTTGGGTGCGCCGCTTACGCGGGGAAGCACTGCGAGCCGCCGTCGATGCGGATCACCTGGCCGCTGATGAACCGCCCACCGTCGGACGCGAGGAAGGCGACGGCGTCGGCGACCTCCTGCGGCCGGCCGTAGCGCATCAGTGTCCCCTCCTCGATCAGTTTCGCCTGGTCGATGTCGTGAATCACGAGGAATCGGTTCGTCACCGTCCCGCCCGGAGCGATGCAGTTCACCGGGATGTTGCAGGGCCGCAACTGTGTCGCCAGGCAGCGCGTGTACTCGTGGACGGCCGCCTTGGCGACCGCGTAGATGGCGCCGTCGTCGCGTCCGTAGCACCCGGCGATCGAGCCGACGGTGATGATCCGGCCGGCCCTGCGCTCCATCATTCCCGGCGCGACCTCGCGGCAGCAGAGAATGCACGACAGCAGGTTGCGGTCGAGGCCGGCGCGGATGTCGGCCAGCGGAATGCCGACGCAGTCGTCCGGGGCCGGCCGGCCGCCCCGGCCGACGCCGGTCCCGCCGGCGCCGATATCCCCGCCAGCGTTGGCCACCAGGATATCAATCGGGCCGAGCCGGTTGCGGATCAGGTCGGCGAGGCGCCGGACCTCGGCCTCGTCGGTCACGTCCCCCCAGACCGGCAGGGCGATGCCGTGGGCGGCCGCCGCCACGTCGTGGGCGACCTGCTCCATTGATTCGCCCTCGCCGAACGTGCGCGGCGAGTCCTCGCGGGTGCCGTGGACGGCGACCGCGGCCCCGCGGGCACATAACGTCGTGGCGATCACGCGGCCCAGCCCGCGCGACGACCCGGTCACCCACGCCACCTTGCCGGCCAGCGGCTTGTTGTCGGACATCGGGAACCTCCAAACGACCTGGTCGCTCGTGGCCTTCCCCGCGTGCGGCTGGTCGTTTCAACTCATGGCTTGTCTAGTCCCACACCGCCGCCTCTTCCCCGTCCAGGCGAAGCGTCAGGCACTTCGCGCTGCCGCCCGCCTTGAGGAACTCGTCCAGCTCGACCGCAACCGGCTCGTAGCCCCACGCGCGCAGCCCGGCCGCGAGTTCCTCGCACCCCGTATTGGTGATGACCGTCTTGCCGACGACGACGGCGTTGCAGCCGAACCGCTGCGCCTCCGGTTCGTTAACGGCCAGCAGACGCGGGATGTTCGTTTCCAGCACCTTGCGGCCGTAGGTATCGAAGGCGTCGGGGTAGTAGATGGCCTCTCCGGGCGCGAGCGGACAGAAGCAGGTGTCGAGGTGGTAGAAGTGGGGGTTGACCAGCTCGACCGGCAGCGCCTGCTTGCCGACGGCGCGGGCAATGAACTGGTGGCCGCCCACATCGCTGCGGATGCGGTAGCCGGCGAACAGTTGCGGACCGCAGAACAGAGCGTCGCCGGCCCCCTCGAAGAACGTGTCCTCGGGCAGGTGCTCGACCTGAAACCCGTGGGCGGCGAACCACGTATCGAAGTACGGCGTCTCGCGGGCACGGACCTCGTGGCGGAAGCGCGAACTGAAGAACCGCTCGCGGAACACCAGCCCGGCGTTGGCGGTGAAGACGAGGTCGGGCAAACGCGGTTGCGGAGCAAGCAACTCGACCCGCACGCCCAGCCCGACCAGCGTCTCGTGCAGCCTCCGCCACTGGGCGTGGGCGCGTTCGGCGACGCTGCCGCGCGACCGGCTCATCCACGGGTTGATCTCATACTCGATGCCGTAGTAGTCCGGCGGGCACATCAGGATGCGCGGCTGCGGTCGCATGGGATACCTCCGCAGTTCTTTCTCCCCTCGCCCCTCGTGGGAGAGGGGCCGGGGGTGCGGGGGAAAGAGGCGCCGGGGTCAGGCAAGACCGAGTTCGTGGACCAGCGCCCGCAGGAACGGCTCGGCGTCGGTGACGACGCCGACCGTCTGGATGCTGCCGCGATCCATCAGCTTCGTCACGGTCGCCGGGCTGATGTCCACGCACGCGACGCGCACCCACGCCGGCAGCAGGTTGCCGGTGGCGATCGAGTGCAGGGCGGTCGCGACCATCAGGCAGAACCCGACGCCGTGGATGTACTCGCGCATCTGCCGCTGGGCGTCGAGCACGTCGGTGACGACCTCCGGCAGCGGGCCGTCGTCGCGGACGCTGCCGGCCAGAACGAACGGCACGTTGTGGCGGACGCATTCGTACATGATACCACTTGTCAGCACCCCCTTCTCGACCGCGGCCCGGATGCCGCCCACCCGGCGAATGGTGTTGATCGCCCGCAGGTGGTGCTCGTGGCCCTCCTCGGCCGGCAGCCCGCGCTCCAGGGAGACGCCCAGGCTCGTCCCGTACAGGGCGCTTTCGATGTCGTGCGTCGCCAGGGCGTTGCCGGCG
The DNA here is from genome assembly GCA_020847555.1 of Gemmataceae bacterium. Next base: position 12,316 of record JADLBT010000280.1, on the reverse strand, counting down.
AACAGAACGTTGAGGTAACCAGCCCGGATCATCGCCTCGATGTGGCCGGCGCTGCCGGTGTGGACGATGGCCGGGCCGAGAACGGCGAGGATCTTCTCCCCCTGCTCCTTCGCGCGCCGCATCGCCGCGGCGATCTCCCGAACGGTAACGCCCTTGGGCTTCTCGCTGGACACCGGGCTGGCCATGAACTCGAACAGGTTCTGGCGCGCCGTCGTCTCGGCCGGGAAGACGCGAATGCCCTGGCGGCCGACGACGATCCGGTCCCCCTTCTTGACATCGGCCATCGGAATGGTGCGGGCGGCCCCGCCCTCGGGGTCGATCAGGATGCCGCAGTCCATCTCCTGATCCTCGACCTCGACCCACTCGCCGTCCAGGCGCACCTGCGTGCGGTAGTTCGTGGTGCTGTAAAACCCCTCGGGGAACGCCCCGTTCATGTCGGCGGGGACGATCTGGCAGTCGAGGATCGCGACCGGGGCGGCGCCGTGGTCGTGGATGGCGCCGAGGACTTCTTCGAGGGCTGCCGCGCTCGGGGCGTGGACCTCGATCCGGACGTAACTCGGATCGGTCTGCTTCGTACCGATGCGGATGTCCTTGATCGTGTACGTGCCGCCGTGGGTGAGGATCTCGTCGAGAACCTTCGGGAACAGAAGCGAATCGATGATGTGCCCCTGCAACTCAACCTCCTCGACGAAGCCTGCGGTGGGGGTGGGTTGCGCTTGACTCATGGTATCCTCCGGGGGCCTTCGTACTGAGTACTCAGCACTCAGCGCGGGTGGTCCCGCCCAATCCCTGCTCCTTGTACGGAACCGCCCTGCCTGTCCTTCGTCGCGCAGAAACAACCTGGTCAACCCGTGTCATGCTGCTGTCACTGTTCATCTTACCCTTGCGCGGCGCCTTATCTCCACCAGGGTTTTCGGGGTCGGGCCGGAGGTCTGGGGGGCCACGGACGGTTCCCTCACGGCCTGTGCGAGGTTCCCACCACTATACCGCGCCAGTGGCCAGGTGCCATCCGCTGGGGCGAACGCGCTTGCCTCCATACAATACCGGCAAGGACCGAGCCCCGGGTGGGGCCGGGCCGTGTTCCGATAGAAGAGACGCTGCCTTGCCGCCAGAACCGATTCCCGCATCCCCTCCCTCCCCCAACGACCCGCATGCCGCCTACGCCGAGCGGTTGACCCTCCGCCGGCAGGAAGTCGCGCGCCTTGACTGCCAGCTCGATCGCCTCGGTCGAGCCCGCGTCGGCATCTTCGGCGCCGCCGTGGGGCTCGCGGTGGTCGCCTACGGCGCCGGCTGGCCCCTCCTCTACTGGGGACTGCTGCCGCTCGGGGTAGTGTTCTTCCTGCTCGTCGCGCGCTACGACGGCGTCGGTCGGCGGCTCGCGCGGATGCGGCGCGCGGCACGCTTCTACGTCAGCGGCCTGGAGCGGCTGGCGCACAACTGGGCCGGCCGGGGCGATACTGGGGACCGCTACCTCGACGAGGACCACCCCTACGCCCTCGACCTGGACGTATTCGGGACCGGCTCGCTGTTTGAGCGGCTCTGCACGGCCCGGACCCGACGCGGGGCCGACACCCTGGCCGCGTGGTTGAACGCACCGGCGAGCACGGCCGAGGTGGCGGAGCGGCAGGAGGCGGCCGCCGAACTGCGTCCCCGTCTCGATCTGCGCGAGCGGCTCGCTCTCCTCGGGGCCGAGCTGCCGCCGGTCGATTTCGCCCCCCTGGCCGAGTGGGGTGCTGCCCCGCCGGCGCTCGACGCCCGCCGCACCCGCCTGCTGGTCAACGCCCTGGCCGCGCTGAACGTCGCCACCCTGGTCGTCGGCTTCGAGGTCGGCCTCGGCTGGCTGCCGTTCCTCGGCGCCGCGCTGCTCGCGGCGCTCGCCACCGCACGGCTGAGGCCCGCCGTCGCCCGGGTACTGGCGCCGGTCGAGGACGTCGAGCGCGACCTGGGGCTGCTGGCGGGCGTGCTCGCGACGTTCGAGCGCGAGCCGTTCACCTGCCCGCGCCTGACCCGGGTTCACGCCGGCCTACGCATCGATGGCCTGGCGCCGTCGCGGCAGGTCGCGCGCCTCGCGTCGCTGGCAGAGTGGCTGCGCGCGCCGCGGAACATGTTCTTCGCCCCGCTCGGCGCGCTGTTCCTGTGGCGCACGCGGATGGCGGCGGCGTTCGAGGCGTGGCGGGCGGACTCCGGGCCGGCGATCGCCGGCTGGCTGCACGCCATCGGCGAGATCGAGGCGTTGGCGGCGCTGGCGGCCTACGCCTACGAGAACCCGGCTGACCCGTTCCCGGAAGTCGCCGACGGGCCGGCACGCTACGTCGGGGAGGGGCTCGGCCACCCGCTGCTCGCTCCGGAGCGCTGCGTCCGCAATGACGTGGAGCTGGGGGCGGGCGTGCGGCTCCTGGTGGTGAGCGGGTCGAACATGTCGGGCAAGAGCACGCTCCTGCGGACGGTGGGCGCCAACGCGGTGCTGGCACTGGCGGGCGCGCCGGTCCGGGCGGCCCGGCTGCGGCTGACGCCGCTGGCGCTGGGGGCGACGCTGCGGGTGCAGGACTCGCTGCTGGAAGGGCGCTCGCGCTTCTTCGCCGAGGTGCGCCGCGTCCGTCACCTGCTCGACCTGACACAGCAGCCGCCGCCACTGCTGTTTCTGCTCGACGAGCTGTTCAACGGGACCAACTCGCACGATCGCGGCGTCGGCGCCGCGGCGGTGCTCCGTCACCTCCTCGCGGCCGGAGCGCTCGGGCTGGTGACGACGCACGACCTGGCGCTGACGGCGCTGGCCGAGTGCCTGGGGCTGGAGGTGCGGAACGTGCATTTCGTGGACGACTTCCGCGATGGGGCCATGCACTTCGACTACCGGCTGCACCCGGGCGTGGTGCCGCACGGCAACGCGCTGGCGCTGATGCGGGCGGTCGGGCTGGACGTGTGACCGGCGCTGTCCGAGCCCGAAGCGCAAGCGCGGGACGCGACCGAGTCGCGGAGGCACTCACCCGCGGTCGCCGCGCTCCAGCGCCATCATGACCAGCGTCGCCCCGATGAGAGGGATGTTCTTCGTGACCGGGCCGAACGGGTCGAGCCAGAACGCCGGCAACTTCAGCGTCAGGATGAGGGTGAAGCCGACGATCAGCACGAGCTGAATCACTCCCATCAGCCACACGCGCCAGCCCAGTGCCGTGGCCACACCGAGCACGATCTCCAGGGCACACGTCCCGTAGAGCGCGACGTCCGCCAGCGCTCCGGTAAGGCCGACACGCCCGAGCAGCTCGTACCCCTGCGCCACCGAGATGAACGCGCAGATGATCCCGGTTGCCAGCCACACGAACGCGATCGACAGGCGCAACGGCACCCGCAGCGGGGCAAGCCGCGCATGCCAGGCGTCCGCCTCGGAGAGCGGCCGCCGCGCGAGGCCCACGCGGAGTGGCACGGGGGTGAAGCCGAAGGTCTTCGCGAACGACTCGACGTCGCATGTGCTGCCGCGGCGCAGCATGCCGAGTTCCTCGCCGGTGATCGGCCCGCGGCCCAGCGCGTCCGTCACCCACGCCGCGCAGCGCATCAGCCACCACGGCAGGTGCAGTTTCCGCGCCCGCGGCTTCCCCAGGCGCTCGGCCAGCGTGTCGAGCAGTTCGTCGAACGTCACCGCCACGGCGCCACCTGCGTCCACGACCGCGCTGCGCAGGTCGTTGCGCGTGACCGCCTGGACGACGGCCTGCACCAGGTCATCGACGTGGATCGGCTGGACTCGGTAGGCGCCGTCACCGGGAACGGCGGTGATCGGGGCGGCCGCCAGCGACAGGAAGAACGTCATCGAGTGGTCGCCAGGGCCGTACACGATGGACGGCCGGAGGATGATGTGCGGGACGCCCAGCTCGGTCAGTCGCTCGTCGGCGGCGCGTTTGGTCAGGTGATACCGGCTGCGGGCGCCGGCGTCGGCCCCGAGCGCACTGACCTGCACCACCTTGCCCACGCCGGTGCGGGCGGCCTCCTCGAACAGGGCCACCGGGGCGCGCTGGTGGACCGTCTCGAAGTCGGCGCCGGCCGTCTCGCGGATGATCCCGACCGCGTTGATGACGACGTCGTGCCCGCCGACATGCGCCAGGTACGACTCCGGCCGCGTGAACTCCCCCTCGACGACCCGCACGCCGGGCAGGGCCAGGGCCTCGATTGCCCGTGCGCCGCGCCCGCGCGCCAGGCACGTCACCTGATGGCCGCGGTCGGCGAGGGCGCGCAGGATGTGCCCGCCGATGAAGCCCGACGCCCCGGTGAGGAAGATCTTGCGCGGCTCGTTCACGGTAGCACCGCTGACCAACCTGGAGCGCCAGCGCCGGGCGCCCGGCACGGGCGCTCCAGGCTGGTTGGTGGAACGGACGCTTTAGCCCGTTGTAGTTCCCACGGCCGCCAACGAGAACGTGTGTCGCGGGCGAAATCACTGTGCGCCCCGCCCCGGTGGAGCACGCAGGAATGCCTGCCCCACGACACATTTACGGGAGAGGTTCCCGCGGCTGCAGCCAGCCGCGGGAAACGCCGTGGAAAACTCCGGCCCGGCGTGGCAGAATGAGTGGGTCGGGCAGCCCTCCTCCCGGGGGCCGGTTGGACGGAGTCGGTTGTTTCGTCCCATTCTGGCGACCTGCTTCTGCTCCCAGTGTCATGGTGCCCCGTGGCCCCAGGAACCGCAACTCCGTGAACCCTTTTTCGCCAGCGCCGCAATCCGCCGGCCCGCACCTCTCGTCTAAGGGGGTGATGGTATGAGCGACCTGACCCTGAGGACCGCCGCGCGGGCGAACACCTTGGACGGAGCTACTCACTCCGAGGACGCCTTCCTGCGCGCGTTCAACGAACTACGCGCCGAGCTGGTCAGCACGCTCTACTTTCTGCTGGGCAATCACGAGGACGCCCAGGACGCGGTCCAGGACGCCTTCCTCAAGTGCTGGCGGACGCGCGATTCGCTCGCCAAGGTCCAGAACGTCCGGGCGTGGATCTTCCGGGTCGGGCTCAACGCCGCCAAGGATCTGCAACGGTCCGCGTGGAAGCGGCGGTCCCGTCCGCTGACCGGCACGGCCGCCGTCGGGGAGTTCGTGGCCCACGCGCCCCCCGACAACCTGGAGGAGAAGGAGTCGCTCGAACTGCTCCGCGAGGCGCTCAAGGATCTGCGTCCCGAGGAGCGCGCGGTCTTCCTGCTGCGCCAGAACGGCGATCTGACCTACGAGGAGATCGCCGAGCTGCGCCGCAGCCCCGTCGGCACGGTGAAAACCCAGATGCGCGCCGCCCTGCAGAAGCTGCGCCGGGTGCTCAAGGACAAGTAAGTACCATGTACCGCTGCGATGACTGCAACCCCCTGCTGATCGATTACCTCTACGGCCTGCTCGACGGTCCGGAGACCCAGGCGCTGCGCGATCACCTCGCTGCCTGCCCCGCCTGCCGGGACGCCCTCGCCCAGGCGGAGGGGAAGCAGGATCTCTTCGCACGCGCCGCCCAGGTCTACGCCCAGGTTCCGCTGTTCACCGCCCCGCGTGCCGAGGCTGAGGCGCCCCAGGAGGCGCCCACGCCTGCCGCGGATACCGTCCGGACTACAGCCGTCGAAACCACCCCGCCCGAGGGCGTCCCGGCGTCCGCGCCGCCCGCCCACGCACCTGCCGAGACTGGGCCGGCTACCTTGCCGCTTCCACCTGCGGCGCGGCGCCCGGTCCGGCGCGGCCGCTGGCTGGCGGCCGCCGCGGCCGTCCTCCTGCTGGCGTCCGGGGCCGGGTACGGGCTGCACGTGTACCGGGGCGGCCTGGACGAGCACACGGCCCGGCTCGCCGCTGTCAAGAAGGAGGTCGCGAACGTCGAGGCTCGCTTTGCCGCCCTCCGGCAGGAGTACGACCGGGAGAAGGCCGGCCTGCTCGACCAGGCCCGGGCGGAATACCTGGCCGTCCAGGTCATCGGTCCGGGCAGCTACCAGCCCTCCGCCCCGGCCCGATTTCGGATCGCCACCCAGGACGTGGACGGCCGGCCCGCCCCGGCGAAGGTCACCCTCCGCGTCCTGGACGATACCGTCCGTCCGCCCCGCCGCATCTTTGAGACGGAGGCTGACAGCACCGGCGAGGCGCTGGTGACTCTGCCGACCGGGTTGGACGTGGGTCAGGCGACCCTCGCCCGCCTGGAGGTCGAGGCGCGGCGCGGAACCACGACCCAGAAGGTCGATCCCCGGGAACCGCTCTTCATCACCCCTGCCTCCCAGGCCGTCCACCTTGCCACGAGCAAGGGCACCTATCGCATCGGTGAGGTGCTGTTCTGCCGCGCTCTGGCCGTGGACCGCTTCAGCCTGACGCCAGCCGCGGACGGGCTCCCGGTCCAGTTCGCGCTGACCGACCCGCGCGGCCAGACGGTCCGCCGCCTGACCGCGCTGACCCGCCACGGGGTTGCCGCGAGAGAGTTCGCCCTGACCGCCGACTTGCTCGAAGGCGCGTACACGCTCCAGGTTAGCGACGGCCGTACCAGCACAGCCGGGCCGCGCTTCCTGCCGGAAACGCGGCGTCTGACGATTGTCCGCACGGACGCCCCGCAACTCCAGTTCGACCGCCCGCAGTACCGCCCGGGGGACACGGGGAACGCCGCCTTCCGCGCCCGCCTGACGGAGAAGGGGGCGATGCCCAACCAGGCGTTGATCGTCGAGGCCGAACTCGCCGGCAAGCCGGTCCCGCTGCCCGGCGCCCCGCCCGGCATGCCGCTCCAGCTGCGCACCGACGCAACCGGCAAGGCGGCCATCCCGTTCCGCGTGCCGCCGACTGTCTCCGCCAACGGCAGCCTGAAGGTGAAGGTGGAGGTCCAGGACGGCATCCGCAACGAGAAGGTCGTCGAGACGGTCCCGGTCGCCACGGCTCCCCCGCACGCCTCCGGGATCCAGGCCCGGGCGGTCGGCGTCGAGTTCTTCCCCGAGGGCGGCGACCTCGTCGCCAGCGTGGCCAATCGCGTCTATTTCCGGACGCGCGACGCGCAGGGCCAGCCGGTCGCCGTCGAGGGAGTGATTCTCAACCGCCAGGGCAAGGAGGTCGCGCGCGGCCGGACGGCCATCACCGGCGTGGGCACGTTCGAGCTGACGCCCGCGCTGGGTGAGGCGTACCGGCTGCAGACTCCCGCGCCGAACCGGGCCGGCGGCGTGACGGTGACGCCGCTGCCCGCAGTCCAGGCCGGCGGCGTGACGCTGAGTGTCGCGGACGCCGTCGGCAAGGAGAGCGAGCCGCTGCGCCTGACCGTGCGCGACGCCCACCCGGGCCGCAGTCTTGTCGCGCTCGCCAGCTGCCGCGGCCGCGTCGTCGATCAGCGGGTCGTGACCGCGAGCAAGGACGGGACGGCCGTCGAGTTGTCTCCCGTTACGGGGACGCGCGGCGTGGTGCGCGTGACGGTGTGTGCGACACGCGGCGGGCAGCTGGTCCCGCTGGCCGAGCGGCTGGTTTACCGGGCTCCGGCCGAATACCTCGTCCTGTCCGTCACCGACACGGCCGTTCGCGCCCGCCAGGCGCTCAGCCCGGGGGAACACGTCCGGTTCAAGGTGAGGGCGACGACGGAGAAGGGTGAGCCGACCCCGAGTTGCGTGATGGTGGCGGTGGTCGATGAGCGGGTTCTCAGGGAGCCGAAGCCGCAGCGCGAGCACGGCCCGCCGGTCCATTTCCTGCTGCTGAAGGACGTCAGCCACCCCGAGGCTCTGGAGGACGCCGACTTCCTGCTGACCGACACCGCGGAGGCGCGGCGGGCGCTGGACGGGTTCCTCGCCACCCACGGCTGGCGGCGCTTCGTCCCGGCGGAAGAAGGAGCCGCGTTCGCCGACCTGGCCGACCGCGACGTGCGCAAGCAGGTCCGCGCCGGTCGGCCGGCTGTCCTCGTCGCTGGCACCCGGCCGGATCGGTTGCGCGAGCGCTACGAGGCGACATGGTCGGCCCGGTCGCAGGCGCTCCAGCGCCAGGCCGACACCCGCCGTGCGGAACTCCAGCAAAAGAAGGGCGAGCTGATCGAGGAGGCCCGCCTGGCCGCCGGCGAGCTGGCGCGCTACGAGGAACGCCCGCTCGCAGTCGCACGCTCGGCCGCGGCGGTGGTCCTGGTGGGGGCATTCGGCGCCGGCTGTCTATTCCTGGTGCTGGGCGCGGTGCGTCTGCTGCGCCGCGCTCAGTCGCCGCGAGCGTCGTTCGCCCTCGCATCGGTCGCCCTGGGGCTTTCCCTCGGCGCCATCCTGGTGGCCGGAGGGTTGCCCATTCCAGAGGCCGGCCGGGAACAGGCTCTGCTCGCCTGGCTGCCGCAGCAGGCCGCTCCACCCCCGACGCCGGCCGGCCCGGCGCACGATCGTCAGCAGGATCCGCGGAGCGAGGGCGCTACAACGGCCAGGCTGTTTGCCCTGGCGGCCGAGGCTACAGAGCGCCCGACGCGGGAGCAGACGGCTACCTCACAGCAGGCCAGGAGCGGCAAGAAGCGTCCAGCCGGCGATCAGGTCAGGGTAGCCGAGGGCGCGTTCGGCGGGCGCGGCGCGACGCAGGATTCCGCCTACTTGCAGCCCGACGTCGCGCGCTTTGCTGCTACCCGGCGTCCGAATACCGGCTCACCGATGGCACGCCTGTACCAGGCGCTCCAGCGTTTCCAGACCCCACACCTCCAGGGCGGCGGGGTCGGCGGCTTTTCCGGCCAACCCGCGGCCTCCCCCGGACCCACCGGCGGGCTGACGCCTTCTCTCCCGATCGCACCGGGTGGCGGCGTCTCGCCAGGCAAGAAAGACCGAGGCGAGGCCAAAAAGAGTGACGCGGACAGGGACCGCAGGCACCTCCTGATGGAACCTGCTGGCGACTGGGGGCGCGGGCAGGGACCGGTGGTGCGCGAGTACGCCCACCGTCAGGCGCAGGGCACTTTCGATTTCCAGGACACCCTCTACTGGCACCCGGCACTCGTGCTCCCCGCGGGCGAGGCCGCGATCGAATTCGACCTGTCCAGCAGCCTGACCACCTACCGCCTGCTCCTCTACGGTCACTCGGCATCGGGGCGGCTCGGCGTCCACGAGATGAAGCTGACGACGAAGTGACCTTGAGGCATGAGGGCCGCACGGGTCCGGGAACCGCGAGGCCGACAGGTGCAATAATCGCACCCGCCGGCCTCGCGGCCTCCGGACCCGTGCCTTTTCGCCCCTTACCCCATGCGAAGGGGCCGGCTGGCCGCATAACATACACCCGGGGAAACGACCTGCATCACCGAGAGGGTTCGTCATGGCTCGCGTCCGGCGCTTCCGCCTCGCCGCCCTCGGGCTCCTCTGCCTGGCGCTGCCCGCGACGACTGCGCGTGCGGAAACCATCGTTGACCCGCAGCCGCCGCTGCGCTGGGCCGAGTTGCTCAACTGTGAACTCATCGTGGCCGCAAAGTACAAGGTCCACCAGCCAGGGAAGGTAGCGCTCGAGGTCGTGCGCGTGCTGCACGGCAAGGGGGTGAAGGCGGGGGACGTGCTGACCGTCAGGCTGGAGCACTGGTACTCGGTCGAGACGGGCCTGGTCGGCTTCAACGTGTTCCGCTCGGACCGCAAGCCAGACGGCGTCGCGCGGCTGTGCTACAAGGCGCAGGTGATGAACCCGGGCGAGCCAGTGCCCATGCCCATCGTCAAGGACTTCCGCCAGCCGGCGGTCTACTTCCTTCCGAAGGCCGCCGACCCGGCCCTCACCCGGCGCGGCCAGGTGCAGCTACCCCTCCTTGCGGACGGCTGGCAGCAGGCACTCGACAGGCGCCCGATGGATCTGCTGTTCCGCCTCGTCCAGACAGTCAACCCGGCGCTGGCGCGCGACGCCCTGGAGGAACTGTACGCCCGGCGCGACCCGCGCGCCCTCGATCAGCTGTTCGCCTGGATCATGAACCCGCCGCCCACGGGCGAGCTGGAGCAGTTCGTGGAGGTCGGGGGGTTCCTGCAGCGCATCGGCGACCGCAAGGGCGACGTGTACGACCGCGCCCGGAAACTCTTCGTCGCCAAGGCGCAGGGAACGAACCCCTACGCCCGGTTTGCCCTCGGGCGCATCCTCGCCGTCACCGACCGCGCGCGGGCCGCCAGGGATTTCGCGCAGTTTCTGGAGAGGAAATCGACCAGTCTCCGTGAAACAACCGTGTACTGCATCGGCCACCTGGACACCGAGCCGGGGCTCGACCTGGCGTTCCGGTCGCTGAACAAGCCGCCGCTGACCGAGGCGGCCGTCTCCGCGCTCCGCACCCTGTTGATGGACCGGAGCTACGACCGGCGCGGCCGCGTCGCCGAATGGGCCTGCCTGCGTGAACTCGCCCGGCCGCGCCTGCGGGCCGCCGTCGCCTCCGCGGACCTTCCCGCCGCGGTTAAGCTCCAGCTCCGCCAGATCTTCCCCGACCTGCTCGACGAGTGTCAGCCCCTCGACCTGACGCGGGCGGAGAAGCTCCTCCTCGACCCGAACGACAGATCCTACCAGGGCATGGCGGACGGCGAGGCCCACCGCGTCTACGAGGCGGCGCTACGGACGTTCGACGCCCGGTTGGTGCCGCTGCTGGCGCGTGTCCTCCACGAGGTGCCGCCGGCGCGGGGACCGCAGGCGTATCGATTCCGTGAAACGCTCCTCCACTACGCCGGCATCTGCCCCAACGCGCTGAAGGTGGAGATGGCTCGCCGCGACATCGACCTGAAGCGATATCGCGATGTCTCGCACGAACTCACCAGCCGGCTGCTGATCCGACTGCGCACCCCGCGGAGCGCGGACCACCTCGCTGAACTGGCCCGCCAGCGCGGGGGCGACGCCTGGCTACGCCGCAAGCTGGTCCCCGACGAGACCCTTCAGATGCTGAGTCAGCGGATCGAGCAGGGGCTGGAGACGCAGGCCGACTCCCTCCCCTGGGACATCGACCTGCTGCTGCGCATCGACCGCGCGGAGGCGCGCCAGGTACTCGACCGCGCCTTGCCCCGGCGCGAACACCTCGCCCCGAACTACCGCGCCGACCTCCTCGCGCTCGCCGTCCGCGACGGCCGCGCCGAGTACCTCGACGAGTTGCTCCGGATCCCCACGTCGGGAGCCCTCCTCGCCGCCGACGATGACAGGGCGCTGGCGTTGTATCTGAAAAAACTCGACGCCGGGCGCAAGCTCGCCGAGAGCCGCTTCAACAATGCCCCCTACCTGGACTACAGCTACACCGACGGGCTGCAGCGCCTGTTCCCCCGGCACGCCCCCGCGTTCTTCGAGCGTGTCGCCGCGCTGCTGGAGTCGCCGCACCTGCCGGAGCGGGTGGCCGGCGTCGAGGCGCTGGAGCACGCGCTGCACGCGGACCACGGCTTTCAGGCCGCCGACTTCGCCCCGGTACGGGCCGAGCAACTGGCGCGACTGCGCCCCCTCCTGAAGCGCCTCGCGGGGCTGACGGAGGCGGGGATGCGGGCGGCCGTCCTGCGCGACCGGGGGGTGAAGCTGGAAGGCGCGCCGGGTCCGGGGTGGGTGCCGGCGCTGACACAGGCCGCCCTGAGCGAGGATCCGGCGGTCGGCGCCAACGCCCTGCTGCTGCTGGAGGAAGTGGCCGACGTGCCCGGGTGCAGCGCGTTCTTCTCCCTGCGTCCGGCGGAGCGCGAGCGGGTGCTGCAGGCCCGGCTACGCGACGAGCGCGAGGGCCGCAAGGAACTGCGGCTGACGCGGAGCGAACTGGAGGCGCGCTGGGCCGACCTGGGTCGCCCGCTGCCGTGGGCCTACCCGGCGTCGGCCGCGCTGGTGGCCGCGCCGCGCGACAGCCTGCCCTTTCTGAAGGAGGTGCTGCGTCCGGTCACGCAGGTGGACGCGGACCGCATCCGGCGGCTCATCGCCGACCTGGGTGATCGGTCGTTCGCGGTGCGCGAGAAGGCGACGCGCGAGCTGCAGCGCCTCGGGGAGCGGGCCGGCCCGTTCCTGCGTGCGGCGCTCAGGGCGCCGAACTCGCTGGAGGTGAGCCGGCGGGTGCAAACCCTTCTGAAGCCGCTGGAGCAGTGGACCGAGGGCCGCCGGCGCACCGTGCGGGCTGTGGACCTGCTGGAGGCGCTGGGCACGCCGGAGGCGCGAGCGTTGCTGGAGTCGCTCGCGGGCGGGGTGCCGGGGGCGTTCCTCACGGACGAGGCCCGGGCCGCGCTGCGCCGCCTGGACCGGCGCCTGGCTTCGTACTGAGTTCTGATCGCCTGCCTGGTCATTCGGCCCGTTTCAACACGACGTCCTTGCCGTACGCCAGGCTATAGATTAGGACTATCGAACAAAACCCCTCCCCCCCGGCCCCCTCCCCTGCGTGGAGAGAGGGGGTACAGGCGTTTTCTCCCCCTCTCTCCACGCAGGGGATAGGGCTGAGGGGGAGGGGTTTT
>JADLBT010000279.1 GCA_020847555.1 Gemmataceae bacterium | reverse complement strand
TCGGCCGGGGATTCGACGGTGATCCTCGCGGAGATGGTGCGCCAGGGGGCGACCGACGGCGTCGTCTGCCTGTACGCGCCCGCCGAGGTGCGGCAGTGCGCCGTGGCGGGTGTCGGCGGCGAGGTGCGGCTGCGCGTCGGCGGAAAGGTGGACCGCCTGCACGGCGACCCGGTCGAGGTGACGGGCCGGGTGCGCGTGCTCCACGACGGCACCTACGTCGAGCACGAGGTACGGCACGGCGGCAAGCGCGTCAACCACATGGGGCTGACGGCACTGGTCGAGATCGCGGGCGGCAACCTGCTGGTGCTGAACACGCTCCGCCATCCGCCGTTCAGCCTCGGTCAGCTGACGTGCCTGGGCATCCAGCCGCGGCGGCAGCGGTTGCTCGTCGTCAAGGCGGCCATCGCCTACAAGGCGGCCTACGCGCCGGTCGCCGGCACGGTCATCGCGGTGGACACGCCCGGGCTGACGGCGGTCAACCCACACCGCTTCACCTACCGCCACATCCGCCGGCCGCTCTACCCGCTGGATTGAGCAAGGCCCACGGGCGGCGCCCCGTGGGCTACCACTTCACGGGACGGCTTCGAGGTACTCGATCTCCGGGACGTGCCGGCGCAGTTCCTGTTCGAGGCCCATCATGGCAGCCATGATGCTGCTCGGGCAGTTCCCGCATACGCCGCCGAGACGCACCCGCGCGACGCCGTCCGTCACGTCGAGTACCTCGATCGCGGTCCCGTCCATCTCCAGCGCCGGCCCGACATGCTCGACGAGGGCGCGGGCGACGCGCGACTTCAAATCGTTCGGATGCTGGGGTGCGGACACGCTCTCCCTCCTCGCCCCTGGCGGTGGACGACACCTCGCGAGTTCCCGGATCAATGCTTCACGCATACACGCTGACTTCCACACTTGCAAGGGGAAGGCGCCGGTAAACGCCTGAGGAGCCATGCGCGCCCGTCGCTGACGCTCCGGGTTGGTCCGACGTCGCTGGACGCAACCGGCGCCTTATACCGAATCGCCTCGAACTTTCTTCATGCTGCTTGCGGCCTGGAAGCCGTTTCCAAACGCCGTAGCAGCCATGCGGTCCGAGCCCGCAGCGTCAGCGCGGGGCCGGGAGAGCGGGAGAGATCCTTCCAGGTTAATGCTTGCACACGGGGTGGGCGCGACGATAGACTTTTCCTGGTGAAGTTCTCGTCAGCCGACTCGTGGTTCCGGGGACTGTGGCAAGGCGCCTGCTCTCGTTGATCGAATTCTCGGGTGTGAATTCCCCACCCGCCCGCGCCCAGGCTTCACTCGCAGGTTTGTCGGCGACACCGCGCCACAAAACGACTCGCCTCGTCGGCTCCGGATCGACTCGGCACTGATGGGACTCTCCTCCCTCTCGTGTTCTGAGGAGTGTAACATGGCCAGGTTTCTGTCCGTCCCGGCTCGGCCTGCGCAGCAGGCGCGCGCAGGGTTCACGCTGATCGAGTTGCTGGTGGTGATCGCGATCATCGCCATCCTGATCGGCCTGCTCCTGCCCGCCGTCCAGAAGGTACGTGCCGCCGCCGACCGCGCCCAGTGCCAGAACCACCTCAAACAGTGGGGTCTGGCGATGCACGGCTATCACGACAGCCACAAAAAGTTTCCCCTCGGGGCCAACAACAACCCGCGGCAGACGTGGGTAATGTACCTCTGGCCCTATATCGAGCAGACCGCCCTGTCCTCGAAGATCAACCTCACCACCCAGCACTTCTACCTGGCGCCGGCAACGATCGGCAACACGCTGAACGGGCTGACCGGGGCCAAGGTTCCGCTCTACTACTGCCCGAGCGACAACGGTTCGGACCTGACGGTTTCGTACTACCAGCGCCGGCGCGGCAACTACGTGGTCAACTGGGGAGTCACCCGTTACGGGTCGAACCCTGGAGGCGTCACCGCGCCCTTCGCGCACCTCAACGGGAATCGCAGCACGTCGCGCATCACCCGCCTGATGCAGATCACGGACGGGACGTCCAACACCCTGATGATGGCGGAATACCTGATGGCGACGAGCCCCAACGACGACGACTGGCGCGGCGACATCCAGAACGATGACGGCGTTTTCCGCTTCCACACCGTCACCACGCCGAACACGACCGCTCCCGACGTGGTCAACTGGGCCCAGCAGAACGGCGACCCGCTCATGCCGGTCAGCACCTCCGGCAGTCAGTTCAACACGGCGCGCAGCCGCCACACGGGCGGGGTCAACGTCAGTTTTTGCGACGGCTCGATCCAGTTCATCTCGGACACGGTCACGTTGGCGATCTGGCAGGCGCTGGGGACGATGAACGGCAACGAGGTGGTCGGCAGCTTCAACTGATATAACGATCGCTGCCGGGCGCGCCGGGCGGGAGGGCCGCGCGCCGGGGCCGGTGAGTACCTCCCAGAACGCTCCCGAGGTGTGACGCATGCGAAGCGAACGCGCCGCGCCGGTCGCAGGACTCATCCTGACCCTGCTGGCCGTGACGGGTTGTGGCAGTTCGGCAGGTCAGGTGAGCGGGACGGTCAAGGTCAATGGCGTCCCCATCAAGGACGGGGCGATCACCTTCATCCCGGCGGACGGCAAGGGCCAAACGGCGGGCGATCAGATCAAGGACGGACGCTACTCGGCCCGGGTGCCGGTCGGCCGCGCCAAGGTGATGATCAGCGGCTCGAAGGTCGTCGGGAAGAAAAAGCTGTACGACGCGCCCGACAGCCCCACCCAGGACGTGACGGAGGAAATCGTTCCGCCGAAGTACAACGTCCAGACGACGCTGGAGTACGAGGTGACCTCCGGCTCGAACACCAAGGACTGGGATCTGAAGGGCAAGTGAGTCGTCAGGGATCCGCACCACGGCCGGGCGGCGGTTGCGCCGCCCGGCCGTGCCGCCTACCCGGGGTGGTTGCCGGCCGTGTTCTTGATACAACATTCCTCTCCGGCGGATCGCTCCCTCCCGGAGCCAGACCCCACCCGCCGTGTCGAGGTGTCCCCCTTGAAAGACATCGATTACGTTGCCCCAAGGACGGTTTCCGAGGCGGTTGCCCTGCTCGCCGAGCAGGGGGAGCGGGCGCGCGTCCTCGCGGGCGGGACCGACATCATCGTGCAGACCCGCGAACACCGGCGCGACCTGGACGTCCTCGTGGACGTCAAGCACGTCCCGGAACTGAACGAACTGGCCTACGATCCGAAGACCGGGCTGCGCCTCGGCGCCGCCGTGCCGTGCTACCGGGTCTACGAACATGCCGAGATCGCGAAGGCGTACCCCGGACTGATCGACGCCGTGTCGCTGATCGGCGGGATTCAGACGCAGAGCCGGGCCAGCGTCGGCGGCAACCTGTGCAACGCCTCGCCGGCCGCCGACACGATCCCGGCCCTGATCGCGCACGGTGCGGTGGGTGTCGTCGCCGGCCCGAAGGGAACGCGCGAGGTGCCGGTCGAGCAGTTCTGCACCGCGCCGGGCCGGACCGTCCTGGGCCGGGGCGAACTGCTGGTCAGTCTGCGCCTGCCCGCGCCGCCGCCGCGGTTCGGGGCCGCATATCTGCGCTTCATCCCGCGCAACGAGATGGACATCGCCGTCGTCGGCGCCGGCGTGGCGGTCACCCTGGATGAGAGTAAGGCACGCTGCACGGCGGCCCGCGTCGCCCTGGCGGCGGTGGCCCCGACGCCGCTCCTCGTCCCGGAGGCGGCCGCGGCGCTGACCGGCGGCCCGCTGTCCGACGCCCGGATCGAGAAGGCGGCGGAGGCGGCCCGGGCGGCCGCCAGGCCGATCAGCGACATGCGCGGCGCCGCCGACTATCGGCGGCACCTGGTTGGCGTGCTGGTGCGGCGGGCTCTGCGGCGGGCGGTCGAGCGGGCGAAAGAGAGGTAAGCGGTGAGCAAGAAGATCCATGTGCGCGTGAAGGTCAACGGCCGGGACGTTGATGTCCTGTGCGAGCCGCGGCAGAGTTTGCTGGAACTGCTCCGCGACGAGCTGCGTCTAACCGGGACGAAAGAGGGCTGCAACAACGGCAACTGCGGCGCCTGTAACATCCTCCTCGATGGTCGCCTGGTCAACTCCTGCCTGGTGCTGGCGCCCGAGGTCAACGGCCGCACCGTGACGACGGTCGAGGGCCTCGCCACGCCCGAGGGCCTGCACCCGCTGCAGCAGAAGTTCCTCGAAAACGCGGCCTTGCAGTGCGGCATCTGCACGCCGGGGTTCCTCGTCGCCGCCAAGGCGCTGCTCGACCAGAACCCGCGCCCGACCGAGCAGCAGGTGCGCCACTTCCTGGCCGGCAACCTGTGCCGCTGCACCGGCTACGACAAGATCATCCGCGCCGTCCTCGACGCCGCCGGCGTGGCCAGCAGGCAGTAGGCAGTAGATGCCCACCGCCCACGCCGATACTGATCGAATGACTGCTGACTGCCTACGGTTTCCCCTGGAGCGTAACTGATGTCCGACCTGATCCCCCCGCACGGTGGGTTGTCCGAGCCCGTTTCCCGCATGGTCCCGGCCGAGGAGGTCAGCGACTTCCGCCAGCGGGCTGCCTCCCTCCCGAAGGTGCCCGTCAGCGACGCCGACCTGTCGAGCCTCTACCGTCTCGGCGACGGCGGCCTTAGCCCGCTCACCGGGCCGATGGACCGCGCCACCTACGACCGCGTCCTCGCCGACGAGGTCATCCTGCACGGCGGAAAGGCCTACGCCTGGACCATCCCGATCTCCTTCCCGGTGGCCGCCGACCAGGCCGGCTCCCTGAAGGCGGGCCAGACGGTCGCCCTCGTCAACGGCCAGAACGACGTGGTCGGGACGCTGGACGTGACCGACGTCTTCCCGTGGGACAAGCCGCGCTACATCAAGGGCGTCTACGGCACCGAGCGCACCGATCACCCGGGCGGCCGCATGGCGATGACCGACGCGCGCGCGACGCTGGTGGGCGGGACGGTGCGCGTCCTGCCCCAGCCGAAGCACCCCGAGTACGGTCAGTTCGTGCTGTCGCCGCGCGAGACGCGCGCCCTGTTCGGGCAGAAGGGCTGGGAGAAGGTGGTCGCGTTCCAGACCCGCAACCCCTTGCACCGGGCCCACGAGTACGCCCTGGTCGCCGGCGCCGAGCGCCTGGCGGCCGAGGGCCACTTCGCCGGGGCCGTCCTCAACCCGCTGGTCGGCGAGACCAAGGGCGACGACGTGGACGCCGCCACCCGCATGCGCACCTACCGCGCCCTGATCGAGAGCAAGGCGCTGGGCGAGGGCGACGTGGACGAGGCGGTCTGGAAGAAGGCCGGCCGCAAGTTCACCGACAACCTGATTTTGTTGGGCCTTGACATCAAGATGTTCTACGCCGGACCCAAGGAGGCCATCATGCACGCGATCTACCGGCAGAACTTCGGGTTCACCCACATCATCATTGGCCGCAAGCACGCCGACGCCCCCTACGACGACGGCAAGGACATCTGGGACGGCCTGGCCGCCCAGCGCAAGTTCGACGAGCTGAAGGGGGAACTGCTCATCAAGCCGGTGAAGGTTGGCTTCGCCGCGTTCTACGAGGAACTGGGGCGCGTCGGCCTGGTGGACGAGTACGCCCCCAAGGGGTATCACACGGTATCCATCAGCGGGCGCGAGCTGCGCGAGAAGCTGCGGGCCGGCGTCCTGCCCGACCCGCGCATCATGCGGCCGGAAACGGCCCGGATCCTGATCGAGTCGATGAAAGGGAAGTAAGCGTTCGCTCGGCGTCCAGGTTCTTTCCGGGAAAGCCCACGGGACGCCACCCGTGGGCTTTCCCGGAAAGAACCTGGTCCGGATAGCGTCAGCGACGGGCGCTCACGCGGACGGGTTGACGACCCGCCCGAGGAAGAGAATGCTGCCGGTCCGGTTATCGCGGATCAGGTACACGAACGGCCGGTCGGCGGTGAACGTCGCCGGTTGCGGCGCCGCCGCCGTGGCCATCACGACGGCAGTTGCGGCGGCCGCCTCGGTCCCGGCCTCGTTGACGTCCACGAACGCCTTGTGAACGACGTGGCTGATGAACAGCTTGGCCTGGCTCGTCATCCCGCTGAAGTCGGCCCGATTCGGGTCGAAGGCGGCCGGCATGCCCATCTTCACCAGTGTGGACCCGAGCATGAACTCGTCGGTCACCTTGAACTTCGGCAGCGTCACCTGGACCGCGTGAAACTTCAGACCGCGTTGCCACGTCGCCAGGTTCGCGGCCGTCAGCGTCTTCTCGAACGCCGCCAGTCCGCCCTGCTTCGGCAGGAAGACGACCATCGACAGGTCGCGGTCCTCGTATGGCAGCTCCACCGCCTCGAACGTGTCGGTACGGAGGTAAGTGGTGGGGACGTTTCCGTGCATCAGCGGCACCTTGATCGTCCTGGCGGCGGACACCTTGAAGTCGCCGGGAGACGTCGCCTGCGGGCTGAACGGCCACATCCATGCGGCCTTGAAGTAGATGGCGTTGGTGAGCACGAGCCGCGTGTCCCGCGTCAGGATGTTCGGCTTGAGCAACTCCTTGATCTTGTCCTTCGTCTGCTCCTCGACCCAGGCGTTGATCGCCAGGCGCGCCTGCTCGGTCGCGCGCATGAAATCCACCTCCTTGAGACCGGCGCCGTAGTTCGCCTCGGTGAGCTTCACGAACTCGGGCAGAAAGCGGAAGTCCTTCTGGCCCCACAGCCGGTTGGCGACGGTGAGCTGGTACTTGCGCGGCTTGCCGGCCCCGCCGAGCTGGCCGATCAGGTCGTGAAACGCGGCCGGCAGGCGCTCCTGGCCGAGGGAGAAGTGAAGCGTCTTCGCCATCTCGGCAGCCGTCTCCCCGCGGGCACCGGCGTAGGTCATGGCCAGCGCGTTGGAGATGCTGTACGGCGAGAAGAACAGGTTCCCGTCCTTCTGACCGAGTTCGCGGTACAGGTCCAGGGCGAACGCGGTATTGTTCTTGACGAGGGTGGCGGTGTCGGGGTTGAGCTTCGGCGGCTGTCCGCGCGCCGGCACCGCCAGTGCGACGGCCAGGGCGGCAAACCCGAGCACGGCCAGGAAGATCCGTTTCATGGGAGGTCTCCGATAAGGTGAACGGGCGTCGCCAGCGTGCGGCGACACGCCCCACTCATACGACGATTCACGCCTCCCGGCAGTTGCGGACCACCTGGAGATCTGGGAAAGACTGGCCCGAAACCCGGCTGGCCGGAAAAGGCGTCCCCTGGTAAGCTCACGCTCCGTCCAGGGTCAAGGAGGGCAACCGAGCCATGCCAGGGCGCACGAGTCAACCGACGTGTGACGGCGGGTCGCTGTCGCTGGTGATCCCCGCCCACAACGAGGAGTCCGGCATCCGCCACGCCGTTCGCGAGGCCGACGAGGCGCTGCGGCGCGTCGTCCGGCGCTATGAGATCCTCATCGTGGACGACGGCAGCACCGACGCGACGGCCGAGGTTGCGGCCGCGGCCGCCTGGAACCGGCCCCAGGTCCGTATCCTGGGGCACACGACCAACCGCGGGTACGGCGCCGCCCTGCGCACCGGCTTCGAGGCCGCGCGGTTCGACCGGGTCGCCTTCACTGACGCCGACTGCCAGTTCTACCTCGACGACCTGGCCGCCCTGCTCCCCCTCACCGCCCGGTATCCGCTCGTCGTCGGCTACCGCGCCGATCGCCAGGATCCGTGGCCGCGGCGCTTCGCCTCGTGGGGCTACAATCTGCTGGCCCGGCGTCTGCTCGGGACGCGCGTCCGCGACTGCGATTGCGCCCTGAAGGTGTTCCGCAAGGACGCCCTCGCGAACCTCCTGCCCGAGTCGCGCGGGTTCTTCGTGAACGCGGAGATGCTCACCCGGGCGCGGCAACTCGGCTACGCGGTGGCCGAGGTGCCGGTCCGCCACCGGCCGCGCGTCCGCGGCCGCAGCACCGTCCGCTGGACCGATATCCCGAGGACGCTCGCGCACCTCATTCCGTTCTGGTGGAGCCAGGTTCTGTTCCGGCGTCACCAGTCGGCCCCGCGCGCCGAGGAGCAGGCGCGCCAGGCGGCGTGAGGCATGGGGCGCCGGTCAGGCGTGCGCCGTGTCCTCGCCGCCGAGCCAGTCAGTCAGGGCGACGAACCCCAGTTGCGGGTGGACGCCCACGTCCATGACCGGACCCACCTCGCGGAACGAGCTTTCCTCTGGAATGCGCTGGAGCATCAGGACCGGCGTGCCAGGCGCGACACCGCGTTCCTGCATCAGCACGCCAAGCAGGTCGTACAGCTCCCGAACCGTCATCGCCGCTTGCATCGTCATCGTGCCGTTCCTTCCGATTGGGCGTGGGCCCACCCTGGCGCGCCGTGCGGCTGCGCTCATTCCCAGTCCTTGAGTTTATGGAGCAGCCGCACCACGTCGTTGCGTCGCTTCTCGAAAACGGCAAACAGGGTGAAGATGACCACCCCCAGAACGATGCCGGCCACCAGCCAGACGATGCGGCCCCGGTCGGCCGCGGCGTGAGCGGCGTGGCGGATGACGGCGAACACGCCCAGCAGCAGGAACCCCGACCCGAGGAACAGGAACGCGCGCACCCGCAGGAGCATGCCGGCGAACACGCCGAGGAGCGACAGTCCCGCCAGCACGAGCGGCCGCACCGGCTCGTTCCCCAGCTCGGCCAGGAATACCTCCGCCGACGACGTGAGGTAGATCACGGTTAGCGCGAGATACCGGAGCGCGGTCCGCTGGGCGCGCGTCAGCCGGTCCCGGTTCAGGTGCTCGGCCCCGAGGGCGGTGAGGGCGAACGGAATGACCCACAGCTGCGGGTGGCGGAGGAACGCCAGCTGGTTCTGGTGCAGCACCAGCCACAGCCCGACGTTGCTCGCGACCGCCGCCAGCAGCAGGAACCCGAGCGACCGCCGCGTCACCGACAGGAAGACATACAGCAGCCCGACCAGGAACCAGACGGTCGCGTACTGACCGGGCGGCTGCACCCAGAAGACAAGGACAGGAAGCATCGGCAGGAATACGCCGGTGCGCTCGAGCGGTTCCGCCAGCACGCGCAGGCGCAGCCGGCGGAAGAGTTCCGCGACCGCCGCCCCGAGGAACGCCAGGCCGAGCACGAGGAACGGCCAGTAGCCCTCCAGCCCGCGCCGGAACAGGTGCGGGGCGGTCAGTCGCAGGTGGGCGAATAGCAGCATCACGAGCACCTCGGCGGCGTAGACGTAGGCGGTGCGGCCGCGCTCGGAAAGGCCGAACGGATCGAACCCCGGCACGACCGCCAGGCAGACGGCGGTGACGGCCAGCACCGCGACGGCGGCCGCGACGGCGACAACCAGCGCTGCGGGTGGTAACGCGGCGGGGGCGCCCCACGGAGGGAAGAGCAGCGCTTCCTGCGCCAGCACCGCGACCAGGGCGAGGACGGCCAGCGCCCCAAGCGCGTTCCCACCACGCCGGCCCTGCTCCGCCCACCCCGTCTCCGGCCGGGCGAGTCGCGCCAGCACCAGCCCGTACCCGACCGCGAGCGGGGCGCTGACAAGCAGGAGCACGCCGGAGCGCTGCAGCCAGACGAGGGGAACGCCCGGGTCGAGGAGCGCCCAGCCTGCCTCGACCGCAAACAGCGCGACCAGGGCAAGCAGGGTGCCTTGCAGCGCAGCGCGGCGGCGCTGCCCCGCGCCTCCCGCCAGCAGTACCGACGGAATCACCAGGGCGACGGCGAGCGGCCCCGCGAACCGCTCCGAGAGGGCAGCGAAGGCCAGGCACGCCCACAGACTCAGGGCCAGCGCCGCGCCGGCCAGCACCGACTGGGCCGGGGCGAACCACGCGCCCGGCCGGTGCCCGCGCCCAGCGTCCCCCGCGAGCGTGCGCACCAGCGTCGGCCGCGTCGCGGCGGCGCGCCAGGCCAGCGTGGCGAGCAGCACGAACCCGGCCAGGAGCGGCCCCGCCAGCCAGAGCAATGCCGGCAACCGGCCGTGCAGCGCCAGCGCTCCGGCCGACAGTCCGAGGACGTACAGGCCGGGGAGCGGGAAGCGCGCGTCCGGGTCGCGCAGGCTGACCACCAGGGCACTGGCGGTAACCGCCAGCGCCGTCCAGGTGAGTGGACTGGTAACCGACACGCCGAGGCGCGCCAGGTCGGCCCCCACGCCGACGACCGCCAACCCCGCGAGCGCGCAGGTCGCGACCAGGGCGGCGACGTGGCTGAACGGCACCCAGCCACGGCGGAGGTCGAGCGGCGGCAGGCACCGGCGAAGGCGCTGCTCCACCACCGACCAGAGGGCCGCCATCACCGCCAGTGACAGAGCGTTGACACGGAGCAGATCGAGCGGCGCGTCCCACGCCCGGAGGAGGATCGACCCGGCCAGGCAGGCGAGCAGGCCGGAGGCGTAGACGTGGGCCTGCG
>JADLBT010000278.1 GCA_020847555.1 Gemmataceae bacterium | reverse complement strand
TTACGGGGCCTGGTCTGCCGCCCCGCCCGGGTTTACCGCCTCTCGGGCATGAGGTAGAATATCACGAATCGGGGTCTGGTGCTGGAGGACGTTCGCGCATGCCCTTCCTGTTGCTGCTGGTGCTCGCGCTCGTTTCGTTGCAGCGCAGGTGGGAAAGGCCCGCCTGGACGGACGCGCCCGCGTCAGCCGTTCTGACCTGGGGCGTCGTGGTTCTGCTCGTCGGCGCTGCCTTCGTTCTCGCTCGCTGGCTCACGGGCCAGCTGCACCGCAGTCCGGCCGAACGTGCCGCGGTGCTGCGGCGCTACAACACCTACCGCCGCTATCACTTCTTCGCCCTGCTCGGGGGCTACCTCGGCGCCCTCGTCCTGTTTGGCTGGGGCTGGACCGCCCACGCGCTGCTGGCTTACGACGACACGACGCTCCCGGGAGTGGAGCTGCTCATGCTGGCCCCGCTGCTGGCCGGACTCGTCCTCGGGTGGGCCGCCTTCTACAACGTCGAGTGCGCCGGCCGCGCCGCCCTGGCCCCGGCCGAGGACAGCGCTGTCCCGGGCCGGTGGGCGTTCGTCGCCCTGCAGGCCCGCCACAATCTGCTGCTGATCGCCCCGCCGCTCGTCCTCATGATCGTTCAGCAGGCGGTCTTGCTGGCGTTCCCCGCCCTGCAGCACGACGAGTTCCTGCTGCCGCTGTTCGGGGCGGTCCTCCTCGCGGCGGTGTTCATCGGCATCCCGTGGCTGCTGCGGGTGTTCCTGGGTCTGCGGCCCCTGCCGGCCGGGCCGCTGCGCGACCGGCTGCTGGCGACCGCGCGGCGGCTGCAGTTCCGCTTCACCGACATCCTCGTCTGGGACACGCGCGACACGGTCGCCAACGCGATGGTCACCGGCCCGTCGCGCTGGCTGCGCTACGTCGTCCTGACCGACCGGCTCATGCACGAGATGACGCCCGAGGAGGTCGAGGCGGTTTTCGGCCACGAGGTCGGCCACATCAAGCACCACCACATGCTGTTTTACCTCGGCTTCCTGGCCGCCAGCCTGATGGTGGTCATCACGCTCTGGCACGCGGGCGGCAAGGTGCTCCAGCTTACGCCGGTGCAGGACTTTCTCGCCGACAACCTGCCCGGGGTGGTCGAGTGGCTGGGCGTCCACGAGATGGTGGCCCTGCTGCCGCTGCTGCTGCTCCTGGGCGCGTACCTGTTCGTTGTGTTTGGGTTCGTGGCGCGCCGGTGCGAGCGGCAGGCGGACATCTTCGGGTGCCGGACGGTGTCGGTGGCGGTGTTCGTCGAGGCGCTGGAGAAGGTTGCCCGGCTGAACGGGATCAGCCGCGATCGGCCCGGGTGGCTGTCGTCGTGGCAGCACTCGACCATCGCGCTGCGGGTCGAGTTCCTGCAGCGCCTGGACGCCGACCCGGGGCTGGAGCCGCTGTTTCAGCGGCACGTCGGCGTCGTCAAGTGGTGCATGATGCTCAGCCTCGGCGCCGCCCTGGGCATGCTCGTGTGGGCGCTGGGCACCCAGGAAGTGCTGGAGATGCTGAACAAACAGTAAGTCGCCTACCAGCCCGCCGCTGCCACTCGCTCGCCCGGCAGCACGCCCGCGATGATTTCCGTCCGATCATCTACCTTCTCCCACCCGAGCGCCTGGAATCGGGGCGTGGTGCGGGCGGGTGTAGCGGCGGGCAGCTGTTTCATGGGGCCTCTCCGGTTCGGGGGGGCCGTTGCTTGCTCCTCGGTCCGGCGCCCCTATACTGTCCGCGCGGCCCCCTCGTCAAGGTGCCGCGCTCACCACCCTCGGAGGTTCTGTCATGTCGGCGCCGCGCGACGTATCCCGCCGTTCCTTCCTGAAAACCTCGGCTGCCACCGCCACGGCCGCCACACTCGTCGCCCCCGCGGTCAACGTGCTCGGCGCCAACGAGCGCCTCAACATCGGGCTGATCGGCACCGGCGGGCGCTGCCGCCGCCTGATGCAATCGCTCGCTCAGATCCCGAACGTGCGCATGACCGCCCTGTGCGACGTCTACGAGCCGAACCTCGACCTCGCCCGCAAGCTCGCCGACCCGAAGGCGTTCACGACCCGCGACTACCGCCAGCTCCTCGCCCGCAAGGACATCCAGGGCGTCCTCATCGCCACCCCCGATCACTGGCACGTCCCGATGACCATCGCCGCCTGCGCTGCGGGGAAAGACGTCTACGTCGAGAAACCGCTGACACACGACCTGGGCGAGGGCCGGGCCGTCATCGAGGCGCAGAACCGGCACAAGCGCGTCGTGCAGGTCGGTACGCAGCAGCGCTCGATGCCGCAATTCCAGCGCGCCCGTGAGCTTGTCCGGAGCGGGCGGCTCGGCCGCGTCCACAAGATCCACCTCACCTGGAACCGCAACACCGACCGGGTTCGGCGCGGCCCGCAAAACGTCGATCCGCAGCGCCTCGACTGGCAGGCGTTCCTCGGCAACGCCCCGAAGCAGGATTTCGACGCGTACCGCTTCCGCCACTGGCGCTGGTTCTGGGACTTCGGCAACGGCATCCTCGCCGACCTGATGGTCCACTGGATCGACGTCGTTCACTGGTATCTCGACCTCGACCACCCGCTGAAGGCGACAACGATCGGCGATCACTACACCAGCCGCGGGGTGTGGCAGACGCCGGACACGGTGCAGACGCTCCTCAGCTACCCGAACGAGCTGCAGGTCTACTTCGAGGGAACGTTCTGCAACGCGCGCAACGGCGCCATGATGGAGCTGATGGGGACCGAGGCGACGCTCTACCTCGACCGCGGGCGGTTCGAGATCCACCCCGAGCCGCGCCGCCAGGGCAAGTACGAGGAGATGGTGATCGGCAAGGGGCCGCGCGGGCGCGACTTTTACGAGCAGCCGGACGGCGAACTGCTGCATCTGACGAACTGGGTCGAGTGCGTGCGCAGCCGCAACCGCCCGACCGCGCCGGCGGAGGCGGGCGTGAGCGCCGCGTCGGCCGCCCACCTGGGCAACCAGGCGCTGCGCAAGGACCAGGTCGCGGTGTGGCCGAAGGGCTGAGGCGGGCGGCCGGGTCGGAGGCACCGCGCCCCGAACCATCACGGGTAGGTCCGCGCGATGCGGAAGCCCTGCCCCATGTACCGGACGCTCCCGCGGCCGTTGCTGCGACTGGCGGAGCGCGTGTAGAAGGTCGGATTGTTGAACGACGCGCCGCGGATGACGCGCGACCCGTCCGGAGCTGCCTTGAGATCGGGGGTGTCGAGCACGGCCCCATTCGCCTCGACGCTGTAGCGCTTCGGCCGTTCCTGGCACCACTCCCAGGCGTTGCCGTAGACGTCGAACAGCCCCAGGTCGTTCGGCCGCAGCTCGCCCACCGGCCAGGTGCGGTTGTTGCTCGTCGCCGCGTACCACGCGAACTCGCCGAGCAGGCCGTCGGCCGACCCGTAGAACCGGCTGGTCGTCGCTCCCGCCCGGCATGCGAACTCCCACTCCGCCTCCGTGGGCAGCCGATAGCCGGTCCGCTGCAGGCAGTCCTCGGGCGTCCTCACCTCGTGCGTCTTCGGGTCGATGATGTAGCACCACTGGTCCTTCGGGATGCCGTCCTGCGCGCTGAGCCAGTTGCAGTACGCGGCCGCCTCCGTCCACAGCACCCACAGCTCCGGCGCCGCATCGTCGGGGTTGTAAGCCCGGCCGGGGTGCTGCTTGTCCCTGTACGAGGGGTTCTTTTCGAGGAACCGGCGGAACTGCGCGACGGTGACCTCCTTCGTGCCGAGCGCGAACGAGCGCCGGATGCGCTTGCGGTGCGGAACCTCGAAGTCGTCGCGCTGCGGCTCGTACAGCGGCGACCCCATGCGGAACTCGACCGGCCCGCGCACCACCGCGAGCGTGTGGCCCTCGTCGCGCGTCACGTACCAGTCGCGTTTGCCCGGCTCCTGCCCGGCCAACTCCGCGTCGAGCTTGCCCAGGGCCGCCGCCTGCCCCCAGGCGAGCCGGCGCGGCTCGGCCCCACGCTTGCCGTAACGCAGGAGCCAGTCGATCATCGAGTGGATGCCGGGGTCCGGATCGTCGCGATACCAGCCCAGCAGGAGCTTGACCACCTCCTGCTGTTTGTCCGGCGGGAGCTGGTCGGCGCCATACTCCCCGAGGCTCGAAATAAGGGCACGGCGCTCGGAGACGTCCAGCTTTGGCCCCTGGGCCAGGTGCTTCAGGATCAGGTCCGGGTCGGACCCGAGCCGGCCCAGATCGAGGGTCAGGTAAGTGCGCCGGCTCGGATCGGGCGTGTGTCGGAGGAGCGGCCAGACGGCCTCCGGGCGCCCCAGCTGGAGGAGGGCCACCGCCGCCTGAGCCTGACGCCGGGCCAGGGCGTCGCGCTCCTCGACCTTCTCGGGGGCGGGCGGTTGTCGCTGCAGCTCCTTCTGGAAGAACGCGACGCCGGCCGCGCGGTGCGCCTGCAGGCGCGGCAACAGGACGGACCACTGGCGCGGATCGGCGTCGAGCGCCAGGGCACCCAGGAACTCGGGCTGGTCGCTGGCGTAGTCGGCAAGGATCTGGGCCGCGACCTGTCGCTGCTCGACGCCGTGAGCCCCGCGAAACGCCCCGGCGAGCGGAGCAATCAGAACCCGCCGGACCGGCCGCAGCGCTTCCATCCACGCCCCGAGGTACAGCGGGTTTGCGGACAGCAACCGCTCGGCCACCTGGCGGCCGGCCTGGGGCCAGCGCGGGTCGTCCGGGTCGAACGCGGCCAGCGCCACCAGCGCCCGCAGCCGTTCCTCGGGCGTCTCCTTTGCGTCCTGGGCGCGCTGCCACAGGACCGGCACCCACTTCTGCCGATGGGGTAGCAGGGCATCGCGCATGAGGAGCGTTTCCTGCGGGTCGGGCGCCTCCAGCATCCAGGCGAACAGCGGCTGCTGCACGTCGGCGTTGTCCAGCGCCAGCAGGGCCAGGCCGACCCGGGCTCGCCGTCCCCGGTTCTGCGGCTCGCCGTCCTGCTCCCACAGCTCGCGCAGGCGCGGCAGCACGTCCTCCCGCGTCGCCCGGAGCGAGTCGAGCAGCGCCGGCACCGCCCGCGGGTTCGCAGTCCGCAGTGCCTCGGCCTGGGCCAGGGCGCGCCGCTTCCGCTCCGCCTCCTCGCGCAGCCGCGCCTTCTCCTCCAACCGCTGCGCTGCCTCCGCCTGCTCGCGCGCCAGCTTCTCCTTTCCCTGCGCCTCCACCGCCCGGGCGCGCTCCACCTCGGCCCGCTTGCGCTGAGTGGCCTCCCGGATGCGAGCCGTCTCCTCGCGCTTGCGGGCCGCCTCCTCGCTGCGCAGGGCGTCGCCGATCAGCACTGTGCTGACCGCCAGCGCCACCACCGCGGTGACGAGCAGGGCGGCCGCCCCGGTCACCGGCGCCTGGTGCCGGCGCACCCACCGCGCCACCCGCGTCCGCAGCGGCTCCCGATATGCCGACACCGGCTCGTCCGCGAGCCAGCGGTCCAGGTCATCGGCCAGATCCTTCGCCGAGGCGTAGCGATCCTGCGGCTTCAGCGCCATCGCCTTCAGGCAAACCGCCTCGAGCGCCGCTGGCACGTCCTTCTTGACCTGACGCGGGCGCGGGAACTGGCCGAGCTGGACCTTCGTCATCAGCGCCATCAGATCCTTCGTCCCGTGCATGGCCGACTGCCCGGTGAGCAGGTGGTAGAGGGTGGCGCCGAGGCTGTAGATGTCGGTCGCCGGCCCCAGCTCGGCGCGCCGGCCGGCCGCCTGCTCGGGGCTCATGTACGCCGGCGTGCCGATCGCCTCACCGGGCAGCGTCTCGGTCGAGACGCCGGACAGGGTCCGCAGCGGCTGCTCCCCGGCCCGCTGCTGCCGTGGCATTTCCGCCTGGCCTATCGTCTTGGCCAGGCCCCAATCGACGACCAGCGTCTCGCCGTAGGGGCCGAGCATGATGTTGGCCGGCTTGATGTCGCGATGCAGCACCCCACGCGCGTGGGCGTAGGCGAGGGTGTTGCAAACGGCGGTGAACCGGCCGAGCAGCTGACGCAGCTCAACCTGGCGCTCGCCCGGATCGCGGACGGCGTCGTCGGCCTTGTGGAACGCGGTGATTGCGTCCTTGAGGGAGTCGCCCCGGATGAAGCGCATCGCGTAGTACGGCCGGCCGTCGGCGTGGACGCCCAGCCCGTACACCGGGACGACGCCCGGATGCTCCAGTCGCCCGGTGATCTCTGCCTCCAGCAGGAACCGCGCCCGGCTGTCGTGGTCGCCCGCGCAGTGGGCCTGAATCTCCTTCAGCGCGACCTCGCGATGCAACTCCTCGTCGGTCGCCAGGTAGACCTCGCCGAGCCCGCCCTTTGCGTGCAACTTGATGGGGATATAGCGCTCGGTGGTCAGCGGCAGGGGGGCTGGGCGCGGGCGCTGGGTGGAGGTACTCGGCGGGTCCGGCCGGGACGGGGGGGTTGTCTCGGCCAGCTGCCCCCCGGGGGCCGGCTTACGGGGCGGCGGAGGAGCCTCGCGGAGCGTCCGGTAGTCGTCGGCCAGCTCCTGCCCGGTGGCCGAGTTGTGCCCCGTGGGCGAGTTGCGTGACGCCAGCTCCTGCTGCTTGCGGACGGCCTCCTCCAGCTGGGGGAGTTTCTCCACCGGCAACGCCCCCAGTTCGACGAGGAGGCGCCCCAGGGGCTGCGCGCGGTCGGCCTCCCAGGCGTTCAGGGCGATGTCGAGCGCCTCGCGACTGACAAGGCCCATCTCCACGGCGAGGGTGCCCAGTAGCAGGTTCTGGTCCGCGATCGATCCACCCACGAGCGTTCTCCGGTCGGTAGAAATGCCAGCACCTTCGGGCGCCGGCGTGGAGACATCCGCCGACATGGATTATACCGCCCAGCCCCACGCCCCGCTCGGCCCGCTACCCCTATCAGGCGTCACGGAGATAGTGCGAGTTCAGTCCGCCAGGTTGAACAGCGCCCGGGCGTTGCGGGTCGTGTGTTCGGCCAGGACCACCGGGGTGACGCCCTTGACCTGGGCGAGGCAGGCAGCCGTGTGGGTGACGTGGGCGGGCTCGTTGCGCTGACCGCGCACCGGCACCGGCGCCAGGTACGGGCTGTCGGTCTCGACGAGCAGCCGGTCGAGCGGGACGGCGGCCGCCACGTCGCGCAGCGCCTGCGCGTTTTTGTAGGTTAGCATACCCGCGAACGACACGTACAGACCCGCCTCCAGGCAGATTCGAGCCGTGTCGGCGGCGCCGGTGAACGAATGCATCACCCCCCGTACCGGGCCGTGCCGGTCGTGGTCGGCGCGGAGCATGCGGACCACGTCGGCCTCGGCCTCGCGGCAGTGGATGACGACCGGAAGGTTGAGCCGGCGGGCCAGCTCCAGGTGACGGGCGAAGTAGTCTTCCTGCTGTGGGAACGGGGCGTAGTTCCAGTGGCGGTCAAGGCCCGTCTCGCCGAGCGCGACGATCTTCGCGGCGGTGGCGAGGCGCACGACCTCGTCCCAGTCGCCCGGGGCGGCCTCGGCGACGTGGTTCGGCTGGATGCCGACGGTGGCGACAAGAGGGGGGTGACGGGCCGCCAGCGCGACGCAGATCCCGCTCGTCGCGGCTGTGGTGGCCACGGTAACGATGCGGACGACGCCGACCGCGGCCGCGCGCCCCAGCACCGCGGGCAGATCGGCGGCGAAGCGCTCGTCGTCGAGGTGGGCGTGAGTGTCGATCAGTTCGGGGGGCACGGCACAGGCCCTCCGCCCTGGGGAATCAGCTCTTCAGGGCCGGCTTGCCCATCGGCTCCAGCGCCTCCAGCTCGGCGAGGTGGCGCCGCTTGACGTCCAGCAGGTGCTGCAGCGGGCCGCGCACCTCCGGGTCGCTAACCTGCTTCAGGTCGGCCTCCAGCCGGTCGATGTCGGCACGCTGATGGCGGACCAGCAGCGGCAACAGCCGGCCCAGGGCGAGGAAGTTATACGAGGTAAACGCCATCGGGTACGGGCCGAGGTAGGGGGGCGTCAGGCGGTGGCGCAGCAGCAGGCGGCCGAGTTGCCCGATCGCCTCGGCCTCCTCCTGGGCCATCTCCTGCAAG
The DNA here is from genome assembly GCA_020847555.1 of Gemmataceae bacterium. The sequence continues at coordinate 232 of JADLBT010000278.1, read as the reverse complement.
CAGGCGTTGGCGGCGGCGGTCTGGGAGCCGGCCCAGGGGAACGAGTCGATGGCGTACTGCAGCAGCGACCGGCCCTCGCGGCGGATGATGTCCTGCAGTCGGCTGTACGTCTGAGCGTCGATCACCGCAGTACTCCCTTCGCTCCGCTGCGGAAACCTCTCCCTCGGTCCCCGCCCCTGCGCGGGGAGGGGGCCGGGGGAGAGGTTCTTCTCACCGCCCGCGCGCCTGCTGC
>JADLBT010000277.1 GCA_020847555.1 Gemmataceae bacterium | reverse complement strand
CTGAGGGTGTAGCGGAAGTCCTCGCCGGCGACGAGGCGGACCGTGTCCGGCCCAGTGAGGATGGTACAGGGCAGGGCCAGGTGCGGCCGGCGGTGGGTCGGGTCGCTCGTCATGCGCCGGTCGTCACCTGGAGGGACTCAAAGAATCGGTTCAAGCCCACGGGTGACGTCCCGTGGGAGGAGTGCTGAAGACTTCGCCCCCGGGACGCCACCCGTGGGCTTTCTCTCATTCTTTGCGTCCCACTTACCAGCGTCCGCCGCCGAACCCGATGCAGATCAGGAACATGATCCCGATGCCGATGCCGGTGCCGATGAGCGTCCCAAGGGTGATCTTGCCGATGGCCCACAGCCGTGCGGCGGCGTCGTCCCAGTCGGTGATGGCGGCCACGCCCATGGCGAGCAGCGAGGCGAGGAGTTGGGCTCCGGGAAGCAGGAGGGCCAGCCCCAGCAGCCACCCGCCGAACGCCGCAGCCGGGTCGAAGGTCGGGTTCTCGTTGGCCACGACGGCGCAGGCAACCACGAACCCCAGGCACATCAGCATCCCGAGGATGATCCAGTAGATGGCTGGGGCCGAGATGCTGGAGCGCCGGCGGACGATCGGGTAGCCGTCCTCACCGAGGTACAGGTCTTCCAGGTAGCGAGGGGTGGGCCGGCGCACCGAGAGGACGGAGCCGACGGCAGCACCGATCAGCCCGCCGACAGTGTGCAGGCAGCAGCAGCAACAGCAGCACCCGCACGGAAGCGTCACGGACTGGCGGCGGCGCCGCTCCGGCGGGTGGGCGTGCAATTCGACAGGCGATTCGTCCACGGTGGCTCTCCTCCGTCGAAGGACGTGGCGGGCTGCGGAGGTCGCGAATTCCTCTCAGGCACGCCCATACTACTGCGCCCCAGAGGCGGGGGCAAGAACGTTCCGGCCGGCGCCGGTTGTGCGGTCGTGCCCGGTGCCGCCGGACCAACCCGGAGCGCCAGCGACGGGCACCATCAGCGCCCGTCGCTGGCGCTTCGGGCTGGTCCGACGGGTCACACGGACGGAGACGGCCCCCGGCCGCGGTGGCGCTTGCGGAAGCGCTGGCCGATGTGGCGGAACGACCCGGAGAACGGGAGCAGCTGGAACCCGGAGCGCCAGTGCCAGAGGACCGTGGAATCGTTCCCGAGCAGGAAGGTGCTGTAGAGCGCCGCGTAGCCCATTTCCTGAAGGCGCCGGGCGGCCGCTGCGAGCAGCGCCGTCCCCGCCCCCTGGGCGGCGCGGAGGGGCGCGACGAACACCCACGTCAGGTGCGGTCGGCCCAGGCGCCGCTCGACGCAGTCCGTCGGCGGCGGCTCGCGCCAGTGGTAACTGTCCCAGTCGCATGGGTCGCCGTCCGGCAACAGCGTCACCAGCAGGGCGCCCGTGGGCTGCCCGCTTTGTGCGACCGCCACGAAGCTCGCCTCCCGCACCCACGGGCCATCGTCGCCGCTCGCGGTGCGCGTCAGGCAGCGGTGAGCCGCCGCACGCAGCGCTTCCTGTTCCAGGGCGGCGAACGGCTCGACGCGGTGGAACGCGGCCGCGAAGACGCTCTCCAGAGCGGTGAGATCGCTCGCCTCCACGGACCGGACGGCAAGGTCCGGCGTGGGCTCCGGCGGCTCGATACCGGCGGGAGGCGGGAGAGGCAGGACGGCGTGGTAGTGCTTCGGCCGCGGGCTGATGTGGCCCTTGCCGTTCACGTGGTCGTACCGATAGGCCGGATTGCGGGGCAGGCGGCGGAACACCTCCGCGCTCAGCGGCAGCACCAGGCCCGACATCCATTCGTCACACATACGCGGGGTCAGGGGGCAAGGAAGGGCGGGCTGCTCACGGCACCTCCGCCACTGTACATTACCCACTGGCGACTGACTACTGACCCCTGACCCCTGACCCCTGACCCCTGATATGAAAGTCGGCATCGCAGGCTTCGCCGGTTCCGGCAAGAGCATCGTGTTCCAGTGGCTGACGGAGGCCAGAGCGGACCCGGCGAAGGCCCAGCACGGCCAGATCGGCGTGGCGCGAATCCCCGACGACCGCCTCACCTGGTTGTCGCAGCACTTCAAGCCGAAGAAGACGACGCCGGCCACGCTGGAGTTCCTCGACACGCCGGGCCTGCTGCCGACCGAGCGGCGCGACAACCCGCGGCGGCTCGCGATCATGCGCGACGCTGGCGGGCTTCTCGTCGTGCTCGACGGGTTCAGTGGCGGGGACGTCGTCAAGGAGCTGACCTCCTTCCGCGAGGAGCTGCTGTTCGCCGACCTGGAAGTCGTGACCGGGCGCGTGAGCCGGCTGGAGGACAGCCTGAAAAAACCGCGGCCGGGCAAGCAGAAGGAGCTGGAGCAGCTCGAACTCGCGTTGGTACGCCGCATCGTCGCCGCGCTGGAGTCGGGCCAGGGGGCGGCGTCGCTGGGGCTGAAGGGGGACGAGGAAAAGATGGTGCGCAGCTTCCAGCTGCTGACCCTCAAGCCCGAGTTCGTGCTCGTCAACATCAGCGAGACCCGCCTCGGCCAGCCGCTGCCGCCGGAGTTGCTGCAGCTCGCGCCAGGCGCGATCCAGGCTCCGGTCAAGTTCGAGCTGGAGCTGGAGGAACTGTCGCCGGAAGACCGCGAGATGTTCGCGCAGGAGGTACTCGGCGGGCAGGGCCAGTCGGGCATCTCGCGCGAGGCGGTGCTCCGAACGGTCTACGACGCGATGGGACAGCAGGTCTTCTTCACGGTCGGCGAGGACGAGTGCCGGGCGTGGAGCATCCCGAAGGGGGCAACCGCCGTCGAGGGGGCGGGCGAGATCCACACCGACCTGGCTCGCGGGTTCGTCCGCGCCGAGGTGGTGACCTACGACGACTTCAAGCGCGTCGGGTCGATGAAGGAGGCCAAGGCGCACGGCGTCTACCGGCTGGAAAGCAAGACCTACGTCGTGCAGGACGGCGACATCATGCACATCCTCGCCAGCGGCTGAGGCTGTTCCCGACGAGGCGCGACCGATGGCAGCCGACCCGAAACCGCCCGACGCCACCCCACCCCGCCCGCCGCACGGGCGGCGCCGCTCGTCCGGCGCCGCCTGGGTGATGGTCCTGGTCCTGGTCGTCGGCTTCGCGTTCATGGCGTACCGGCTCCTGCTCGCCGGTGCCGACGCGGGGCGCGGGCTGCCGGCCTACTCCGTCTACTCTGGCGACGCGAACGGCCTGGCCGAAACGGCGAACGTGTTGAGCCGGCTCGGCTGGCAGCCGACCGCCCTGACCCGCCCCGTCCAGCAAACGCGAGCCCGCGGCCTGCTCATCCTCACCGAACCGCGGGCGCCCGGACCGCTCGGCGTCCCCGGCCCCGACCTGAGCGCGACCGACGTGTACGGCCTGCTCGACTGGGTGAGCAAGGGCAACACCCTGCTGCTCGTCGGGCGGGTGCGGACCGGCGTCCACGTGCGACTGGCGGTCGCCCTGTCCGCCACGAAGGCGATTGACACGGCGGCGCGGCGCGTGACAGAGATCGAGTTCAGCGGCTACACGGAGGGCGTCGAGGAGCTGGAGGTCGAGGGGCGAACAATCATCGACTCGGCGCCGGCGGGTGTTCCGCTGTGGTGGGTGGGCGACCGGCCGGGGGCGGTGGTGGTCGGGCACGGCCAGGGGCGCGTTGTGGTCGTGGCGGACCCGTCGTTGCTGACCCATCGTGGGTTGCTGCGGGGCGACAACGTGGTCTTCCTCTACAACGTCGCGGCGCGCGCGGCCCGCGATGGCGTGGTCTACTTCGACGAATATCATCACGGCATACGCGCCGGCGGCGGGTACTGGAGCTATCTGCACTACCACAACCAGCACTGGGCGATCCTGCAGTTGCTGGCGGTCGGGGCGGTGGCGGCGTGGTCGATGGCGGTGCGGCTCGGCCCGCCGGTCCCGCTACCGCCGGCAAGTGCGGCCGACGCGGTGGACTACG
>JADLBT010000276.1 GCA_020847555.1 Gemmataceae bacterium | reverse complement strand
GGTACGCCAACCGGCCGGCGCGGTGATCGCCCGCCGGATCCGCCGCGGGCCGGGCGCCCCGCGCTCCCGCAAGGTGTTCCGCGATGAGCCAGCGCTCGGCAAGGCCAGTGCGGTCCGGCGCGAACAGGGCCGGCATGCGCGCGTCGGCGTGGACCTGCGCCGGATCAGCGAGCCAGCGCACCACCCAGTCGCGCCCGAGGCGGTCGGCCGTGTCGGCCAGTGAAGGCCCCGGCGGCGGCTCGGCCACCCCGGGAAAAGCGGACGCATGGCACCGGGCACAGCCCAGCTGCCGGGCGAGTTTTTGGCCCTCGGCTGCCAACTCGTCGGCGCGGGCGGTGGGTGGGAGATCCCTGCCGAGGTGCTTGAAGTGCCAGGGCGGGATCGGCTCGTGGGCGAACGTCGGCGCCTGCCACCAGAGCTGCAGTCGGGCCGGCACGTCCGGAAGCGCCCGGAAGCGCACCATGACCCGGTAATGACCGAGCTTGCGGTCGAGTGCTTGCTTGCCCTGAACGTGGGTGGTCGCGGTTTCGCCGCGCCCTTGCAGGACCGCGACGCCGTCCACCTCGACGCTCGCCTCGCCGCCGACGAAGGCGTCGAAGGTAATGGGGCCGCGATCCTTGACGTGGAGCAGGCCGGTCCAGACGACCTCGAACGGCCCCGGCGGCAGGCGCGCATCGGGGCTGGAGTGGCCCAGGTAAAAGGCCGGCTTGCGGTCGATGCGCGTGCCCCGTGCATCTCCGTCGCGCAGGGACTGGTAGGCGCCGACGAGTCCTGGCCGCAGCTCTTCCGGCTCGACCGCCACGCGCCCCGACTGCTGGACCGCCGCCCCGGGCCACGTCCAGGCCAGGACAACCGCCAGCAAGACCACGCCCATGAGAAGCCCGTATACTTGCCGCATCATTATGCCTGAATGGTTGCGCGGATCCTGGGTAGAGTGTTCCGCAACCACGCCTGGCGGGCTACGGGGTCGGCCTTGCAGGATTCTCGGGTTGGCTTCTGGTACGTCAGGCCCGCTTCCTGGAGGCGTCGGAGGATGGTGCGGACGGTGACCTCGGCAGCCCACTGTTGGGTGACGACCCGGTGGAGGCGTTTGGCCGTCCAGAAGTCTGTCTCGAAGCCGAAGTTCGAGGCGGGTTGGAGTACAAGCTCCCGCCACTGTTGGGGAGTGAGGTGCTGGAGTTTGCGTGGGCGTCCACTGCCAGGAGTTCGGAGCAACCCCTGGGAGCCCTCCGCCTGGTCGTAGCGTACCCTCCAGCGGTAGAGGGTGGTGCGATCGACCTGGTAGGCTTTGGCTACCTGGGAGATGGGCACCCCTTCCTGGAGGGCCTGGACCGCACGGACACGCAACTCACAGGTTGAGGCCTGGATGTCGCCCATGCTCCCGTTGTCAGACCCAGCAACCCCAACGGCAAGAGGGAGTTGCAGATTTTTTGTCGCTGGCCATGGGTCTGCTGCCGCTGTTAGCCAGTGCGTGCGTTGTGCTCAGTGGACGCGCCTCTCCTGCCTCCGCCGTCGGCCCGCACATGGCTTGACACCGCGCGCCGCGTGTGCGATCTTCCCCGCCCGCGAGGAGGAGGAGCGGGCATGGCCGGCAGAGCAGAGGCGAGGCACACAACGGGTTGCTTGCGGCGGCTGATCCGCCGCGCCCGCGCCGGGTGGTCGGATGGGCTGTTTCCAGCCGGCCCGCCCGGGCGCCCGGTCGAACCGCCCAGCCTGCGCCGCTTTCCGTTCGCCCTCGCCCTTCTCCTCATCGCCGGCCCGCTGTTCCTTGCCCGCCTTGACTGCCCGCTGCTGGAACCGGAAGAGACGCGCTACGCCGAGATCCCGCGGCAGATGCGGGTGGCGGGCCGCGTCGTTGAGCCGGTCTGGCACGGCGAGCCGTACTACCACAAGCCGCCCCTGTTCTACTGGCTGGTGATCGGGTGTTACGCCGTGTTCGGCGTCCACGACTGGGCGGCGCGCCTGGTACCCGCGCTGGCCGGCATCGCCACGGTGCTGGTGACGTACTTGTGGGGCAGGCGCGTCGCCGGACGCTGGGTTGGGGCGCTCGGGGCGCTGGTCCTGTGCCTGTCGGCGCGGTTCGTCTACCTCGGGCGGATGGTCAACCTCGACGGGTTGCTGTGTCTGTGGGTGGTCAGTGCGCTGGCGGCGGCTCACATCGCCGTGACGGGTGAGCGGCTGCGCTGGCGGTGGTGGCTGCTGTCCGCCGTGGCGTGCGGCCTCGGCCTGCTGACGAAGGGACCGGTCGCCCTGGTGCTCGTCCTGGTTCCGGTCAGTTTGTTTCAGGTGCTGGACCGGCGGGCCGCGCGGCCGTCGCTGCCCGCGCTGGGAACGTTCGCGGCGATGGCCCTGCTGGTCGCCGCTCCGTGGTACGTTGCCGTCGGCCTGCGCTCGCCGGAGGCGGCCCGGGCCTTCTTCTGGGAGCACAACGTCCTGCGCTACGTCGCCCCGGTGGACCACGCCAGGCCGGCGTGGTTTTATCTGCCGCCGCTGCTGGTGGGGATGCTGCCGTGGTCGGCGCTGCTGGTGCCGCTGACGCGCCTGCTGGCGCGCCGCCGCCCCGACGAGGGGACGCGGCGCCCGCCGGCGCTGGGGCTGTTCCTGCTGGCTGCGTTCTGGGGCGTGCTGTTCTTCTCGCTTTCGGGGTGCAAACGGCCCGCCTACGTCCTGCCCGCCCTGCCGCCGCTGGCACTGGCGCTGGGGTGCTGGCTGGCCGGGGCGATGCCGTGGCCGGCGGGCGCCCTCCAGGAGGCGGAGCGACGGCGGGCGCAGCGGTTCGGACTGGGTGCGGCGGCGCTGTTCGCCCTGCTGCTGCTGGCGATTCACCAGTTGCTCCCGTGGTATCACCGGAAATTCGGGCTGCGCGTTCAGGTGCGGGCGCAGGGCGAACTGGCCGCCGTGCCGGGCGTCGCGGTTCGCTGCTACCCGCGGCGGTGGGACTCGGTCAGTTTCTACCTGGAGCGGAACGACGTGGCCATCTACCGGCGCGACAGGCCCGCGGCGATGGTCGCCGACCTCGCCTCCCGGCCGACGACGCTGGTGTTCGTCAAGGCGGGTGCCTATCTGCGCGAGTTCGCGGCCGCCCTGCCGCCGACGCTGGAGTTCCTCCCGCGCGGGCGCAGGGGCGGGTTCGCCGTCGCCGGGACGGTGCGGCGGCGCGCGCCGGCGGGGGGCGCAGCGCAGCGGGGGCGGCCGCCGCCCGGGGGGGCGGGGACGGGGGGCGGACGCCCCCGGGTGGTCGGAGCGGGGACGGACGGATTAGGTCTTCGCCGGCTGGGTGGGGGCCGGAGCGTTCAGCTTCGCGTTGACTTTCAGGGCCAGCTGGGACTTCTTGCGCGCCGCCAGATTGGGGTGGATGACGCGCCTGGCCCCGGCCTTGTCGAGCTTCTTCGCCGTCAGGTTGTATTCCTTGCGGATCGCGTCCGGCGCGCCCGTCTTGATCGCCTCGAGCAACGTCTTGATCTGCTTCTTGACCGTCTTCTTGATGGCGCGGTTGTGCGCGCGGCGTTTGATGTCCTTGCGGAGTGACTTCTTGGCGCTCTTCGTATGCGGCATCGCTATTGCCCTGTGACCACAAAACCAGTGCTCATCCCGTAACTGCCACTATACTGCCCGCCGGTCGAAGCGGGAAGCCCCCTTCCCCGGCGGGTGTGCCCCTCGATGCGGGCAGGGGTTCTGGGTCCGGGCTCGGCCGCAACGCCCCCGATGCACCCGACGCAAGGCACATCCATTTGGGAAATTAGTGCTTGCGAACCTGCCTCCCGGGTGTTACCTGTGAAGGTGCGATTCGGGAGTTCTCTTCCCACCCTTCACGCAGAAACCTGACCCCGATAAAGAGGATCGATCATGGCCCGCATGACTCGCGAATTCTCCCTGGTCCTCCTCGGGGCCGGCGTCCTGACCGCCGGCTCGTTCCTGTGGCCGGAGGAGAACCTGGAGGCCGTCGCCAACGAGCAGGCCGACAAGCGTGTGGCCGCGACCGGCAGCAGGGGGTATCGCTCCGGGTTCCCCATGTTTCTCTGGCTGCACACGTCGCGCGCGGGGATGGGGGCCGGGCGGACTCTGTCGCCCGCGCGCGTGGGCCTCACGCGCGGCGGGTTCGGCGGCGTCGGCGCCCGTATCTCCGGCGTGAGCTGACCCATGCACCGGATTCGCCTTGACCCGCGCCCCAACTGGCAGCGGCGGGTCGAGGAATACGGCCTGACGTTCCACACCCTCGGCGGGGTGCCCTACTGGGACGAATCCGCTGCCTACCAGCTCACCGGCCGCGAGGTCGATCAACTCGAGTTGGCCACGCAGACCTTGCACGAGATGTGCCTGGAGGTCGTTCAGGACGTCATCGACCGGCGCCAGTTCGGGCTGTTTCTGATCCCGCCGGAGTTCGAGGATCTCGTCAGCCGTAGCTGGGAGGAGCGCCACCCCTCCGTTTACGGCCGGTTCGACCTCGCCTTTGACGGCCAGTCCCCGCCGCGCCTGCTGGAGTACAACGCCGACACCCCTACCGGGCTGGTGGAGGCGTCCGTCATCCAGTACTTCTGGCTGAAGGACGTGGACGAACGCGGGGACCAGTTCAACAGCATTCACGAGCGTCTCATCGAGGCGTGGCAGGCGGCCCGCGAGTTCGACGACGGTCCGCTGCACCTCGCGTCGCTCGCCGAGACGCCCGAGGATTTCGTGACGGTCGAGTACCTGCGCGACACCGCCATCCAGGCCGGGTTCGAGACGCGATACCTCGACGTGGAACAGATCGGCTGGGACGCGCCGCACGGCTGTTTCGTGGACATGGCCGGCCTGCCGATCCAGCAAATCTTCAAGCTGTACCCGTGGGAGTGGCTGATCCGCGAGGAGTTCGGCCGCCATATCCTCCGCGCCCCGACGCGCTGGATCGAGCCGGCGTGGAAGATGCTCCTCAGCTGCAAGTCGATCCTGCCGCTGCTGTACGAGAAGTTCCCGGACAGCCCGTTCCTGCTGCCGGCGTCGTTCACGCCGCTGGAGGGGAACTACGTTCGCAAGCCGATCCACGCCCGCGAGGGCAGCAACATTCAGGTGGTGATCGACGGGCGGGAGCGCCACCACACTGCGGGGCCCTACACCGAAGGCCCCTATGTATACCAGCGGCTGGCCCCGCTCAGATCCCACGACGGCCAGTACCCGGTCCTCGGGAGCTGGGTCGTCAACGGGGTCGCGTGCGGGGTCGGCATCCGCGAGCACGATCACCTCATCACGACAAACACGAGTCGATTTATCCCTCATCAACTGATCGACTGACCGCCAGTTTCGGACCGGAACGGGTAACGCTCATGAGCCAGAAGTATTTCCTCCAGGAACTCGATGAGGCGACCCGGGAGTACCTGCTCGCGGTCCGGGACGCCGAGGGCGAGCGCATGCCGGGCGTCTTCGTCCCGCGCACGAACTACCTGCCGATTGTCGGGGTCATCGTCGGGCCGATCCTCATTATCGCCGTGCTGATCTTCACCCTCGGGTCGGTCGATGACCCGGTCCGCACGGCCCTGCTGCAGACCGCCGCCCTCCTCCTGGGCGGGTGGCTGGTCGTGGCCGCCGTCCGCGTCTGGGTGATGCAGCGCGGGCGGAACTACCTCGGCCACTTCGTCTACGTCGATTCGGCCTGGCTGTACGAGGCGAAGGGGAGTACGGTGACGATCGCGTCCCTCAAGAACCTGCTCGGGGCGGAGGGGACCGACCACTACAACGAGGGGGCATACCAGAGCACGGCGGTTGAGGTGCGGCTGGCGAAGGACGGGGGCAACGGCCGGATCTTGACCGTTTGCGACCAGGAGCAGGCGCGCCGGCTGGTCACGTTCCTCAACGCCCTCGCCTACGTCCGGACGGGGTCGGCGGGCGACGTCAGCAACCTCTCGACGTGGGACGTCGGCCAGACCGCCATCGCCCTGGCCGACAACGAGCCGGCGCCGAACCTGGAGCAGAAGCCGCGCATCGCGCGCGAGCTGGGCGACATCCCCGAACCGCAGCGCGTCGGCAGGGCGCCGCAGGCGCTGCTCGCGTGCGGGACGATCGTCCTGGCCGGCGTCGCGATCTACCTCCTCATGCACACGATCGCCATTCCGCTCCGCGACGACGCCATCTTCAACCTGGTCAAGGACCGGCGGCCGCCCGTCCTGCGGAGCTATCTGGTCGATGCCCGCAACACCCGCCACCGCGAGGAGGTGGAGAAGCGGCTGGGGCGCTTCTACGTCCAGCCGCTCGCCGACATCAACAAACACGGGCAGGATCCGGACCTGAAGGCGGCGTTCGCGGAACTCGTCACCGGCCTGGCCACCGCCGTGCAACCGGTTGTCTCGCTGCGCGTGAAGGAGAAGAACAGCACGAACAGGACCGACGGCGTCTTCGACCTGGCCTCGGCGGTCGAGCCGCGGACGAAGGCGGTCGAGCGGCGGCTGGTGGACTCGCTGACCCTGACCGTCAGCGACATGCCCGGGGCGCACGACCGAGACGACATGATCGCCCTGGGCGGCGTCCCGAACGACGTGCCAGCGATGATCGAGATCGGCTACACGTTCACACCGGAACAGGGGGCCGCCGGACTGTACCGCCTCGAGTGGACGGTCGAGCTGCGCGACCGGCCGGACGCGCGGCCGGTGCGCAAGACCTGGACCGCCCCGCAGGCCGTCCAGGCGAACGCGAAGGTGTTCCTGCTGGCGGTGGAGGAGCAGGCGCGGCAGACGCTTCTCAAGATGACGGGGAACGACCGCGGCAGCGTCATCCCCGGTGCGGCCGTCTCCTACCTGCACCTGGAGGGCGGGCTCGGCAACGTCAACGCGGAACTGAGTACGACCGACCCGCGGGACCGGCTCCGCGCCGGGTCGCACTGCAAGGTGTATACCCTCGACATGATGGAGGGCAGGACGTACCAGATCGAACTGGCAAGCGGCGCCTTCGACGCTTTCCTGCGCATCGAGAGCCCGGAGGGCGCCCCCCTTGCGGAGGATGACAATGGCGGGGGGGGCCGGAACGCGCGCCTCGTCTTCGTTTGCCCGCGCTCCGGGCGTTACTGTGTCATCGCCACGAGTTTCAACCCCGGCGGCGCCGGTCCGTTCTCCCTGCGTGTCGAGGAGCGCTGAGCGGGCCAAACCTCTCCTCCTCCCCTCCTTACGCTCCCCTTCCCTCGCAGAGAGGGGAGCCGGGGGGTTAGGTCTGGTCAAACCCGGCCCCCACGGCGACAATAAAATGATGCCTGCGCCGGATCGTCTGTCCTTCGCCGAGACCACCCATCCATGCCCGAACACCCGCACCCTTCCGATGCCCAGGCCACCACGCCCGTCACCTCCGAGATCTGTGTCGTCATCGGGCGGACCCGGCACAAGATGATGCAGATCGAGATCCAGGAAGCGGCCAAACGGGGGGCTCGGCTGATCGAACTGCGCCTCGATTTCCTGGCCAAGGCGCCCGACTTCAAGCGTCTGCTGGCCGACAAGCCGTGCCCGATGATCGCGACGGTCCGCCGCCCGCAGGACGGCGGGCGCTGGGGCGGGACCGAGGATGAGCGCCTCACCCTCCTCCGCCAGGCCATCGTCGCCGGGTTCGACTGGGTCGATCTGGAAACGGACATGATCGACTCGGTGCGCCGCTTCGGCAAGGTCAAGCGCATCGTCAGTTACCACAACCTGCGCGAGACGCCAGCGGACCTGGAGGAGATCTACGCCCGGATGTGCAAGCAGGACGCGGACCTGGTCAAGATGGCGGTCGCCGCCCAGGAGCCGTTCGACAACCTGCGCGTCCTCGACCTGCTGAAGAAAGCCCCGCGACCGACGGTCGCCCTGTGCATGGGGGATCTCGGCACGCCGAGTCGCGTCCTGGGGGGCCGCCACGGCGCGCCGTTCACCTACGCTGCCTTCAACAAGGAGCGCGGCGTCGCGCCCGGCATCGTGTCGTTCGACGAGATGACATCGCTCTACCGCTACCCGCAGATCGACGCGCAAACGACGGTGTACGGGGTCATCGGCGACCCGATCGGGCATAGCCTGAGCCCGCTGATCCACAACAAGACGATGCACAAGCTCGGTATCAACGGAATCTACCTGCCGTTCCGGGTGCCGCGCGGGTCGCTGGCGGCGTTCCTGAAGGCGTTCGATCAGATCGGAGTGCGCGGGTACAGCGTCACCATCCCGCACAAGGAGGCGGCCGCCGTGGTGGCCAGTCGGCACGGACCGCTCGTCGAGCAGACGCAGGCGGCCAACACGCTGATGCGAGTCGAGGATGGCTGGGAGGCGTACAACACCGACACGCAGGCCGCGCTGGAGTCCCTCCAGGCCAACCTCCCGCCGACGCCGGACGGCACGCCGTCCAGCCTCGGGACGCGGAGCGTGCTGATCCTGGGCGCGGGCGGGGTGGCGCGGGCCATCGCCCACGGGCTAAAAGGCCACGTCGGCACGCTGACCATCACGAACCGCACGGCGGAACGGGCCGTCAAACTTGCCGAGGAAGTGAGCTGCCGGACCGTGGACTGGGGGGCGCGCCACAGCGTGCTGTGCGACCTGCTCATCAACTGCACGTCGGTCGGCATGTACCCCGACATGGACGAGACGCCGGTCCATCACAGCTTCCTCCGCCCGGGGCTGATGGTGTTCGAGACCATTTACACGCCGGAGACGACGCTTCTCGTCAAGGAGGCCCGCGCCCGCGGATGCCACGTCCTGACCGGGATCGACATGTTCGTGCGCCAGGCGGCCCTGCAGTTCCAGCTCTTCACCGGACGCGAGCCGCCGCTCGAGTTGATGCGCGGTATCGTCAAGCGTGCGCTCTCGCCGGTCGCGATCCGCGAGGAAGAATGACCTGTCAGACTGTCATCTTTCTGGTCGGTTACCGCGGGACGGGCAAGAGCACGGTGGCCCGGCTGCTGGCCGAACGGCTCGGGTGGGACTGGGTCGATGCGGACGCGGTGCTGGAGGAGCGGTATGGGCAGACGATCCGGCAGATCTTCGCGGCGGAAGGCGAGACCGGATTCCGCGACAAGGAAGACGCGGTGCTGGAAGACCTCAGTCGCGGCCAGCGGCGGGTGATCGCCACCGGCGGCGGTGTGATCCTCCGCGAAACCAACCGGCAGCGCCTGCGCGCGGCGGGACGGGTTGTGTGGCTCGTCGCCGACGCCCGCACGATCTGGGAGCGGCTGCAGCGAGATCCGACCACCGGCGAGCGCCGGCCCGCGTTGACAGTCGGTGGACTCGCCGAGGTCGAGCAGTTGCTCCAGGTGCGCGAGCCGCTGTACCGGGCGTGTGCGGACCTTGTCGTTGACACTGTGGGGCGCTCGCCTGCGGAGGTGGTCGCCGCGATCCTGAGTGGCATGGACCGCCTTTGACCTCACGGGCGGCGTCTCGTGGGCTCCATCCCTGACCGCAGGCCCCTGGCATGATCGTCACCGTCTGGTTGGTCCTGGTCTTCGTCATCGGCCTGATGGTGGGGAGCTTCCTCAACGTCGTCGTCGCCCGGCTGCCGCTGGAAAAAAGCCTCGTCTGGCCCGGGTCACGCTGCGGCAACTGCCTGCAGCCGATCCGCTGGTACGACAACCTCCCGGTCGTCAGCTACCTCGTGCTGCGCGGCCGCTGCCGCCAGTGCGGAGCGAGCTACTCCCCGCGCTACCTGTTCGTCGAGCTGGTGACCGGGCTCGGGTTCGCCGGGCTGTTCTACCTCGAAGTGGTGAGCAACATCCACAGCTGGCCCGATTTCAATCGCGGCTGGCTCACCCAGCAAGGCATGTATCCCTGGCAATGGTGGGTCGGCTTCGCCTGGCACGCGCTACTGTTCACGTTCTTGCTGGCGGCGGCGGTGTGCGACCTGGGCGGGCGCGAGATTCCGCTGCAGCTGACCTTGACCGGAACCGCGATCGGGTTGGTCGGCGCGGTGTTCCTGCCGTGGCCGTGGCCGGACAGCTGGGCCGCCATTCAGGCGCGCCTGGCTCCCGCCCCCGAGTTGCTTGCGGCCGGGCACCGCAATCCGCTCGCCGAGCCGTGGTGGCAGCTGCCGTTCCCGGTGCCGACCGGCCTCTACCCGTGGCCGTTCTGGGGGCCGCCGCCGGACTGGGCGCCGCCGGGCAGCTGGCAGATGGGGCTGCTGACCGGCGTGGCCGGGGCGCTGGGCGGCACGTTCCTGATGCGGCTGATCGCGTTCCTGTTCAGCACCGGCCTCGGCAAGGAGGCGCTCGGCCTGGGCGACGCCGACCTGATGATGATGGCGGGCGCCTTCCTCGGCTGGCAGCCGGTCGTGGTGGCGCTGTTCGTCAGCGTCCTGCCGGCGCTGGTACTCGGCGTGCTGCTGCTGGTCATCCACAAGGACAACGCGCAGCCGTTCGGCCCTTCCCTCGGCGCCGGGGTACTGCTTACCATGCTGGTGTGGGAGAAGGCGATCGGCCCCGGGATTCAGGTACTGCTGTTCTGGGGCACCCTGATGCTCGTGCTGCTGGCGATCGGCGCGGGGTTCATGCTCGCCTCCAGCTACCTCATCCGCCTGGTGCGCCGGTGAAGGACAGCAACCAGGGCCATTTACCCCCAACTCCACGTTCGTCAAAGCCCACGGCGCGACCCGTGGGTCGAGTGCTGGAGACCTGGCCCACGGGGCGCCACCCGTGGACCTTTGAGGAATAACCACAAACCATGCAGCGCATCGTGATCGTTGATTACGGGATGGCCAACCTGCGCAGCGTCCAGAAGGCGTTCGAGAAGGTCGGCCACCCGGCGGAGGTGACCGGCGACCCGGCCCGCCTGCGCGGCGCCGACCGCCTCGTCCTGCCGGGCGTCGGCGCGTTCCGGGACGCGATCCGGCGCCTGCGCGAGGCGGACCTGGCGCCGCCGATCCTCGAACACATCAAGGCCGGCAAGCCGTTCCTCGGCATCTGCCTGGGCCTGCAACTCCTCTTCACGAGGAGCCACGAGGACGGCGAACACCGCGGGCTGGATCTGTTTCGGGGGGAGATCGTGCGCTTCCCCGATGTCGCCGGGCTCAAGGTGCCGCACATGGGCTGGAACCACCTGCGCGTCGTCCGCCCTGCCCCCATCTTCCAGGGCCTGCCGCCGGACTCGGCGGTCTACTTCGTCCACTCCTACTACGCCGTTCCGGCCGACCGGAGCCTGGTCGCGACCGAGACGGACTACCCGACCCCGTTCGCGTCGGCGATCTGGCACGAGAACGTGTTCGCGACGCAGTTCCACCCGGAAAAAAGTCAGCGGGTTGGGCTCGCCATCCTTCACAAATTCGCCACCGTGCGATAAACTGCCCCGTATCGCACTGTGCCGCCGCAAGGCGTTTCCGCAAACGACCCGCCGGCCCTCGCGTGCTGGCCAGGAACACCGTCAGTGAAGCCGCGAGGCGTTGAGAACTTCATCCTGCCGGCGATCGATCTGCGAGGGGGCCAGTGCGTCCGCCTCCGGCAGGGCGACTACGACCAGGAAACCGTCTTCGGCGCCGACCCGACTGCCATGGCGCGGCGCTGGGTCGATCAGGGCGCCCGCTACCTGCACCTCGTGGATCTCGACGGCGCCCGGGAAGGCCGGCCGGTAAACGGCCCGAGCGTCCGCGCCATCGTCCAGGCGGCCGGCGTGCCGTGCCAGCTCGGCGGCGGCCTCCGGACCGAGGCGGATGTCGCCGCGGCCCTCTCCTGGGGCGTGGACCGCGTCATCCTCGGCACCCGGGCGCTGCAGGATCCGGACGGGTTCCGGGCCATTTGCGAGCGCTTCGCCGGCAAGGTGGTCCTCGGCATCGACGCCCGGCACGGCCGCGTGGCCACCCACGGCTGGCTCGCCACCTCCGACTGTTCGGCCCTGGACCTGGCTCGGCGGTGCGAGACGTGGCCGCTCGCCGCCCTCGTCTACACCGACATCAGCCGCGACGGCATGCTGGCGGGGCCGAACGTGGCCGCTCTCGCGGAGATGGCGGACGCCGTCGCCCTGCCTGTCATCGCGTCCGGGGGCGTAACCACCCCGGAGGACATCGAACGGCTGGCCGGCCTGCACCTGGCCGGGTGCATCGTGGGCCGCGCCCTGTACGAGGGCCGGCTCGACCTGACCGAAGCCATACGCATTGCAGCGCGCGGCGCGCAGACAGCGGAGTGAAACAACAGGGCCGTTGGCTTCCAGCCGCGATCTGCACCCCGCGATTCGAGATCGGGAGATAGACATGGCCAAGACTCGTGTGGAAGACATCCGCGACATCGCCCTGGTGGGGCACGAGCAGGCGGGCAAGACCTCGCTCGCCGATGCCCTGCTATTCAAGGCGAAGGCGGTGGACCGGCGCGGCAGCGTGGACGACGGGACGAGCGTCTCCGACTACGACGAGGAGGAGCGCGAGCGCAAGTACTCCATCGACACCACCGTCCTGCACCTGGAGCACAAGGGCAAGAAGCTCTACCTGCTCGACACACCCGGCAAGCCCGACTTCGTCGGCGCCGCGCTGGAGGCGCTGAACGCGGCCGACAACGCGGTCATCGTCGTCTCGGCCCCGTCGGGGGTGCAGGTCAACACCCGCCGCATGTTCGCCGAGGCCGGCAAACGCGGCCTCGCCCGCATCCTCGTCATCAACAAGGTGGACGCCGACAACGTCCACTTTCCCGAGCTGGTGAAGGCGATTCAGGAGAGCCTCAGCAAGGCGTGCGTCCTGTGCAACGTCCCGCTCGGTGTCGGCGCCCAGTTCAAGGGTGTCCTCGACGTCCTCAACCCACCGGACAGCACGGCGGGGGCCGCGGTCGATGTCAACGACGCCCGGTCGAAGCTCGTCGATGCCATCGTCGAGGCGGACGAGGAGCTGATGGAGAAGTACCTCGGCGAGGGCACCGTCAGTGCCGAGGAGCTGGCGGCCGCCTTCCCCAGGGCGCTCGCCGCCGGGTCGGTCGTGCCGATCTTCTGCACCGCCGCGAAGAAGGACATCGGCGTCACCGAATTGCTGGACGCCCTCGCCGCCTACGCCATCTCCCCCGCCCAGGTGCGGCCGCGGACCGCCGTCAAGGGCAGCGGCGACAGGGCGGCGGAGGTTCCGGTCGAGGCGAAGGAGTCGGGCGAGTTCGTCGCCCAGGTGTTCAAGACGCTGTCCGACAAGTTCGTCGGCAACCTGAGCTTCTTCCGCGTGCTGTCCGGGCGCCTGACCGCCGAGCAGCCGATCGTCAACGTCCGCACCGGCAAGTCATCGCGTACCGGCGGCCTGCTGCTGATGCAGGGCAAGGCGCACGAGAATGTGGCCGAGGTCGGGCCGGGCGACATCGTGGCGGTCGCGAAGGTGGAAGACCTGGCCATCGGCGACACGCTCGGGAGCAGCGCCCAGGCGCCAAAACTGCCGCGGCCGAGCTGGCCGACGCCGATGTTCGGCCTGGCCGTCGAGCCGAAGTCGCGCGGTGACGAGCAGAAGATTTCGGGCGCCCTGCACAAGCTGTCGGATGAAGACCAGACGTTCAAGGTGACGCGCGACAGCCAGACGAAGGAACTGGTCATCACCGGCATGACGCAGCTGCACCTGGACGTGATGCAGCAGCGGCTCAAGAAGCGCTTCGACGTCGAGATCACGACCAAGGAGCCGAAGATCCCGTACCGCGAGACGATCACCGCCAAGGGCGAGGCCCGCTACCGGCACAAGAAACAGACCGGCGGCCGCGGCCAGTTCGGCGAGGTGGCGCTGCGCGTCTACCCGCTCAAGGATCTCGATATCCACGACGAGGCCCAGCTGGCCGAGAGGTTCGCCAACAAGGACCACTTCGAGAAGATCCGCGCCACCCACTACGAGCCGGACCACAACTTCGCGTTCCTCGACACGGTCGTCGGCGGGACGATCCCCAACCAGGTCATCCCGGCGGTCGAGAAGGGCTGCAAGGAGGTGCTGGAGCGCGGGGCGCTGGCCGGCTACCGCGTCCAGGACGTGGCGGTCGAGGTGTGGGAGGGCAAGGACCATCCGGTCGATAGCTCCGAGGCGGCGTTCAAGACGGCGGCGCGGATGGCGTTCCGGCAGGCGTTCCAGGCGGCCCGCCCGGTGTTGCTGGAGCCGATCGTCCACCTGGAGGTGACGGTCCCGTCGAAGTATACCGGCGCCATCCTGGGCGACCTGAATACCAAACGGGCGCGGATCGAGAACCAGGACAGCCTACCGGGCGACCTGGCCGTCATCAGCGGCCGGGTGCCGCTGGCGGAGGTGACGCGCTACGCCGCCCAGCTCGGCAGCATCACGCAGGGCACCGGATCGTACACGATGGAGTTCAGCCACTACGATCAGGTGCCGGGCAACGTCCAGCAGCAGATCGTCAGCAAGGCGAAGGTGCAGGAGGAGGAGGAGGACTGACCGCGTTGCCGGGCGGCCCGTCTGCCCCCCGACGGGCCGCCCGGCGAACCCGCACGGACATCGTGGCCGCACTTCCCATCACCCCCGTCGCCTGGATCGGCGACGTCTGGCCATACGCCCTCGTGGTGCTGGACGTCGGCCTGGCGCTGGCCGCCTCCGGCCACGTCATCCTGTACAAGCGCGACGCTCGGGCCGCCGTCTCCTGGGTCGGGTTTATCTGGCTGGTGCCGTTTCTGGGTGCCTTGCTGTACACCCTGCTAGGGGTCAACCGCATCCGCCGGCGGGCGCGGGTACTCCGCGCCGGCCAGCCCGACGTCCCGCTCCCGCCCAGCCCGTACCGCCCCGAGCCCGCGGAACTGGCCGCCCTCCTCGGTCCCGGGACCGGCCACCTGGCTGCTCTCGCCCAGCTCGTCGGCACGCTCACCGACCGGCCGTTGCTGGGCGGCAACCGCGTCGAACCGCTGTGCGGCGGCGACGCGGCGTACCCGGCGATGGTGAGCGCCATTGACGGCGCCGCCGACTTCATCCTGCTCAGCACCTACATCTTCGACAACGATCGAGCCGGCCGGATGTTCCTCGACGCCCTGGCCCGCGTGGTCGCCCGCGGCGTCGAGGCGCGCGTTCTGATCGATGACGTCGGCGCACGCTACAGCCTGCCGTCGATCGTGCGTGCCCTGCGCCGGGCGGGCGTCGCCGTCGCCCGGTTCATGCCCACGCTGTTGCTGACGCGCTTTCGGTTCGGCAACCTGCGCAACCATCGCAAACTCCTCGTGGTTGACGGCCGCGTCGGCTTCGCGGGCGGCATGAACATCCGCGAGGGCTGTCTGCTCAGCCTCAATCCGCCCTCGCCGGTACAGGATCTGCACTTCCGGGTCGAGGGGCCGGTGGTGGCCCACCTTCAGGAGGTGCTCGCGGACGACTGGGCCTTCTGCACCGGCGAGGTGCTGCACGGGGAGCGCTGGTTCCCGCCGCTGACGCCGGCCGGTCCGGTTCTCGCGCGCGGGATCGTGGACGGACCCGACGAGGATTTCGAGAAGCTGCGTCTGAGCCTGCTGGGGGCCGTCGCCTGCGCCCGCTGCTCGCTGCTGATCGTAACGCCGTACTTCCTGCCCGACGTGGCGCTGATCACGGCGCTGGGCGTCGCCGCGCTGCGGGGGGTGACGGTGGACATCGTGCTGCCGCGGGTGAACAACCTGCGGCTGGTGCAGTGGGCCTCGACGGCGATGCTGTGGCAGGTGCTCGAACGCGGGTGCCGCGTCTGGCTGACGCCGCCGCCGTTCGATCATACCAAGCTGCTGGTCGTCGATGGCGCCTGGGCGCTGGTCGGGTCGTCCAACTGGGATCCGCGCAGTCTGCGACTGAACTTCGAGTTCGACCTGGAGTGCTGCGACGTCGGCCTGGCCCGGACGCTGGAGGCGCTGGGGCACGAGAAGATTCGCCGGGCCAGCCGGGTGACGTTGGCGGACGTGGACGGCCGGAGTTTGCCGGTCCGGCTGCGCGACGGCCTGGCCCGCCTCCTCTCGCCGTACCTCTGACCGGGGGCCGCGCGGGTGTCCTGACCAGCCCGCGCCCCCTATCCTCACCCTGGGCGCTGGCGCTCCGGGCTGGTCCGTCGGCGGAAGCGCGGCGACTGAGCGGGATGACTTCATGGACCACTACCTGCAGCGCCTGACCACTCGACTCGCCGAGGGTCTGGAGCGCCGGTCGGCCGACTTCCGCGTCCGCCATGCCACCTATCTGGCCGGACTCCAAAATCCGGACGGCGGGTTCTCCGGCCGGGCCGGCGAATCGGACCTCTATTACACCAGCTTCGCCCTGCGCGGCCTGGCGATCCTCGACACGCTGACGCCCGCGGTGTGTGCGCGTGCCGCCGGGTTCCTGCGTCGCAGCCTGGGCGGACACGCCAGCGTGGTCGATTTTCACTCGCTTCTCTACGGCTGCGTCCTGGTCCAGGCGGGGGGCGGCCCGGACGTGCTCGCCGACAGCCCCGCCGACTGGCCGGAGCGCGTGGCCGCGACCCTGGAGACGTTCCGCGCCCCCGACGGCGGGTACGCGAAGGAAACCGGCGCCGTCTCGGGCAGCACCTACCACACCTTCCTCGTCGCCCTCTGCTACCAACTCCTCAACCGGCCGCTGCCACGCCCCGAGGACGTGCTGCGCTTCGTCCGGTCGCGCCAGCGCGACGACGGCGGGTATGTGGAGTTCGCCCCGATGCGGCGCAGCGGCACCAACCCGACCGCCGCCGCCGTCGGCATCTTGCAGATCCTCGACAGCGACCCCGGCACCGACGAGCGCGACCGCATCGTCTCGTTCCTGACGCAGGCGGCTTCCGACGAGGGAGGGCTGCGCGCCAACGCCCGCATCCCGCTGGCCGATCTGCTCTCAACCTTCACCGGCACCTGGACGCTGGCCCAGCTCGATGCGCTCGAGCGGATCGACGCTGAAGCAGTGCGGAGCTACGCGGAAGGACTGGAAGCCCCGGGCGGCGGGTTCCGGGCAGCGGTGTGGGACGAGCAGGCCGACGTCGAGTACACCTTCTACGGCCTGGGCGTGCTCGCCCTCGTGTCCTGATTGGGTTTCCCCGCCGCCTGGCCGGATTGCACACCCTGTTGCTCCGGGGGCATCCGACAGGTCCGGGCCGTGGCGGCCGCAGCTTGCGGCGGCGCTGGGGGACGGTCATAATACCGGCGATCGGCCGACCGCGCGCCGCCCGGTCCGGTCATGTTTGCCGGGCCTGTCCGGCAGGCGCGGCGAGGCTCGGTAGCGGCAACACCCCGGAGGGCGACTCGCCATGACCACGCCGTGGAACTTCCAGCTTGGGAGCCTTAACCTGACCGCCGGCGGCCCCGTCGGCGCCGCGAAGCCGACGGAGGAGACGCTCTTCCGGATCGCCCTGCTCGGGGATTTCAGCGGTCGGGGCGGACCGCCGCGCTCCCTCGCCGACGCCCGCCCGGTCCGAATCGACCGCGACAACTTCGACGACGTCATGGCCCGGTTCGATCCCCAGGTTCGCCTGCCCCTCACCGGCCCGGGGGCGGC
Source organism: Gemmataceae bacterium (assembly GCA_020847555.1). The sequence continues at coordinate 1,737 of JADLBT010000276.1, read as the reverse complement.
GCCGGTGACGGTCCGGTTCGGCGAGCTGGACGACTTCCACCCCGACCGCCTGTTCGGGCGCCTGGGCGCGTTCGAGGCGCTGCGCGATCTGCGGCGGCGGCTGGGGAACTCGTCCACCTTCGCGAAGGCGGCGGCCGAGGTGCGCGGCTGGGCCGGAAGCGCCGCCTCCGCCGAGAACCCACAACCGGCGCCCCCGCCAGCCGACTCGGGCTCGCTGCTGGAGCAAATTTTGGGCGGCCCGATCACACCCGAGCCGGCCCCGGTTCCCGGCGGCGCCGCCGACTGGAACGCTTTCCTTCGCCAGGCCGTCGCTCCGTACCTGGTCCCGGGCACCGACCCCGATCAGAAGGAACTGGTCGCCCGGGTGGACGAGGCCACCTCCGGGCAGATGCGGGCCATCCTGCACCACCCCGACTTCCAGGCGCTGGAGGCGGCGTGGCGCGCTGTCGCTCTGCTCATCCGCCGTCTGGACACCGACGAGGGGCTGCACCTGTATCTCCTCGACGTGCGCCGCGAGGATCTGGCGGCCGATCTGGACGCGGCCGATGACCTCCGCTCCACCAACACCTGCAAGCTATTCGTCGAGCGCGCGGCCGGAACGGCGGGCGGACAGCCGTGGGCGCTGCTGATCGGCAACTACACCTTCGGTCCGACGACCGAGGACGCCTTGCTCCTGGCGCGCATCGGCCTGGTCGCGGCGGCCGCCGGGGCGCCGTTCCTGGCCGGGGCCGACACGCGCCTTTTCGGGTGTCCGTCGGTCGCCGTGACGCCGGACCCGGACGACTGGACGGCCGTGTTCGACCCGGCGGCGAGCGAGGTGTGGCAGGCGCTGCGCGGCACCGCGCAGGCGTCCTCTCTGGGACTGGCGGCGCCGCGCTTCTTGCTGCGCCTGCCCTACGGCCGCGGGGCCGGCGTGACCGAGGAGTTCAAGTTCGAGGAACTGCCGCCCGGCGCGCGGCACCAGGACTACCTGTGGGGCAATCCAGCGTTCGCGTGCGCGCTGCTGCTCGGCCAGGGGTTCAACCGCTTCGGGTGGGATCTGCGTCCGGACGAGGTGCTGGAGATCGGCAGCCTGCCCGCCCACATCTACCGCGAAGACGGAGAGAGCCAGCTGAAGCCGTGCGCCGAGGCCGCACTGAGCGACCGGGCCGCCGGTCGGATACTGGGCGCGGGCGTGATGCCGTTGCTGTCGGTGCAGGGGACAGACCGGGTGCGGCTGGGGCGGTTCCAGTCGCTGGCCGCGACGCCGACCGCGCTCGCCGGCCGGTGGGCGTGACAGGCACGGCCGCAGTGGGAGCGGTCGGGGAAGAGCGACGCAATGACTTGCCATTGAGCGTTGGTAAGGACTGGCGGACCAAACGCGACGAGCCAGAGGTGTAAGCGACGGCAGCCTGGACAAAGCCGTCGCTTACGCTTTCGGCTCGTCGGCGTCGTGGGGTTTGGCCCGCTAGCCCTTAGCTCCGCGCGCCGGCGCGCGGCTGGTAAACACTCCAGCAGCCTGCTTTCTGCCGCGCTCAGTACGCGGCGCGCAGGATCCCTTCCAGGTCGTCGGCGGTCACCGGCCGTGGATTGACGCGCAGGATGCGCCTGATCCCGAACGCCTTCTCCGCGAACGGCCGCAGCTGGTCCTCGCGTACCCCCAGATCGCGCAGCCGCTGCGGGATGCCGATGGCGGCCTTGAGTTGCTCGACCGCTGTCACCGCTCGCTCCGCCGCCTGCCGCTCGTCGAGTCCGCTC
>JADLBT010000275.1 GCA_020847555.1 Gemmataceae bacterium | reverse complement strand
CAAGAAGACGGGCGAGGTGCGCTACCGGCCGAAGGCGACCCGCTACCGGGTGGAGCGGCCGGAGGGGCTGGCCGGCGTGGTCAACCTCGTGCGGGACACCGGCGAGGTGTACGAGGTGACGGCGCGGTCCTGCACATGCCCGGACGCGTGGTTTGCTGGCAAGGCGCGGACCTGTAAACACACCACGTCCTGCCTTGCCACTGGCCTGTTGCAAGAACCGAACCCAACGATTGTGAACTTCTGACAGGGGACGTAGCATGGTCTGTATGACGAAACCCAAGCGCTACTCCCCCGACTGGTTGCGCGACCTCCGCGAACGGCTGGGCGGCATCTCCCAGGAACGACTTGCCAAACTGGTGGGCGTCTCGCGCCGCGCCGTGGCCGCATGGGAGGGTGACGAGAAGAACCCCTCCCTCCCCGTCAGGAAACTCCTGGACATGCTGGACAACGGAACCATTAAGCCCTGACCCGTCCGGCAAAAATCTCAAGGATGGGCCACTGGTTGCACTTGACTGATTGTGAACAGGGTGCATAATGACCATCGCTGTGCACCCTGTTCACAATCAGCGAGGGATGCCATGAGCGACGTGGGAGTCGAGTACCGCGACATTCAGGAATTCCCAGGCTACCGTGTTGGCAGCGACGGGAGCGTCTGGACACTGCGGTACAAAGGGGTGAGACGCAACGGATGGCGGCAACTCGGACTGTCGCAGCGAAAACGGCAAGGCTACATCACCGCCTGCTTCCGTCAGGGCGGCAAGAATCATATTCGGTACGTTCACCGCCTCGTCCTCGAAGCCTTCATTGGACCCTGCCCCGACGGAATGGAGTCGAGGCACATGAACGGCAACCCACACGACAATCGCCTTGAGAACCTTTGCTGGGGAACCAGGCAGCAGAACATCGAGGACAAGTGCAGGCATGGCACCATCCTCCGAGGCAGCGACGTACCACTTGCCAAACTGCAGGAGCGAGACATTCCGATCATCGTCCGACTCTACCAAGATGGCATCAGTGGGGCGATTATCGGGAGGGCCTTTGGGGTTAGCGGTGGCACCATCAGAGACATCGCCTCTGGAAAGCATTGGAAGCACGCACAACCCAATCCAGCACAGGAGAACCCAGCATGAGTGCACTGACGACGAAGGCGGCGACGGCGGAAGCGGTCGTCATCAAGGGCGACCTGCGGCAGCTGAGCGAGGGGGAGCGGCTGGCGTACTACCGCCAGGTGTGCGAGTCGGTCGGGCTCAACCCGCTGACCCAGCCGTTCGGGTACATCGAGTTCCAGGGGAAGCTGCGGCTGTACGCCCTGCGCGCCTGCACGGACCAGCTGCGGAAGATTCACGGCGTCAGCGTCACGGCCCTCAAGGAGGAGGAGCGGGACGGGGTGCTCTCCGTCCAGGCCCGCGTCAGGGACCGGGACGGGCGCGAGGACGAAGACCTCGGGTGCGTGGTGGTGGCGAACCTGAAGGGGGAGGCGCTGGCGAACGCCCGGATGAAGGCGGTGACGAAGGCGAAGCGGCGGGCGACGCTCTCGATTTGCGGCCTCGGGTGGCTCGACGAGTCGGAGCTGGACACCATCCCGGACGCCCACGTCATCCCGCCGGCGCACGAGGAGAAGGCCCCGCCGAAGCCGGCGGCCGCGCCGAAGCCGGCCCCGGCGCCGAAGGCCGCCCAGAAGGTGAAGCTCCCGAAGACCGGGGCGGAACTGGCCGAGCGCGTGAAGTCCCGCGACGAGGCCCTGGCCGAGGCCGGCGTCTGCCAGGTGGGCGAACTACAGGCCGCCATCGACATGTGGGCGGAAGCGGAGGGGCTGTCGCAGGACCCCGCCGCCTGGACCAACGACCATATCGCGGACGCCGTCGCCGAGGTGCTGCGGCTGGAGAAGCAGTTCCACGCCCGCCAGGTGGAGGGGGCATCGGCGTGAGCGCGGACCGGCTGGCGCTGTACCTTGCCTCCCTCCCGGACGCGGAGCTTGCCGACGCGGTCCGCCGGGCGGTGGTGAGCCTGCTCCTCACCCCGCCCGGCCTGGAACACGACCGCGAGTTGTGCCAGGGGATTTACGGCAGTTCGTGGTTCGCGGCGGTCGAGACGGGGCGCGAGGGTGTGTGGCGGCACGCCGTTGCGCAGGGGCGGGAGGACGTGCGGGCGCAGGACCGGGAGAACTACCGGCGGACGCGGGAGGCCAGGGGATAATGAAGGAATCTATCTATCGGGCCGTCACCTTTCCCATTGCCCCGGTCGGCGCGGACTGGACCGCCCTTGATGCGATCCTGCTGCCGGCCTGGCGGGAGTCTACTGCCCTGGCCAACTGGGCTGTCCTGGAGTTGGTCCGGCACGACGCGCCGGCGACGGCGGGATGGCCTTCCATCCCGCCGTGTCCGCACTGCCGTTGCGCCGCCTGCCGGCACCTGAAGGGCGGCCTGTACCTCTACGGGCATTTCCGAAAGTACCCGGGGCGTGCTACACCATCCAATGCACCTGCCTGGACGCGCGGGCGGGGCTGTATCGGTACGAGCTGGAGGTGACCCCCACGATTGGCACCACGGAGGAAACGGGCATGGACAACGGGCAGGGGTGACGCCATGGCCGAATGGATTCCGCGGTGCAAGGGGCTCAGCCGCAAGCGCGAGGTGATCGACATCGCGCGCACCACCGGCCTGGGCCGCCGGGTCGTGGCCGACCTCCTGTGCGACTTCTGGGACTGGGCCGACGCCGAGACGGACGACGGCTTCCTGCCCCGGCTGACCGTCGCCGACCTGCCGGCGGTCATCCCCGAGACGGACGGGGCGTTCTGGCTGGCCGTCGTCCAGGCCGGCTGGCTGGCGGTCGCCCCGGACGGGCTGACCATCCCCAACTTCGACCGCTGGATGGGGCGGAACGCCAAGAGCCGCCTCAAGGAGCGGGAGAAGAAGCGGCAGCAGCGCGCTGTCCCGAAATTGTCCCCGAAATCCGGGGACAAAACCGGGACTACAAGACAAGACAAGACAAGACAGAAGAGGAATACCCCCCCACCCCCCCCGGAAGTTCCCGCGTGCATCGACACCCCGGAATTCCGCGCGGCGTGGGACCGCTGGTTGACTTACCGACGCGGGCGACGCCTCACCTGCCGCGCCGAGACTCTCCAGGAGCAGCTAGCGCTCCTCGCGAGCCTCGGCCCCGCGCGTGCCGTCGCCTCCCTCACCGAGTCAATCCGAAACGGGTGGCAGGGCGTGTTCCCGCCCAAGGGCGGGCGGAACGGCCAGGCCGGCGACCTGTTCGCCGGCCAGAGGGAGTTTTTGCAAGGAGGCAGCGCAGGTGACACGGGATGAGTTCGCGCAGGTTTCCGCGTACCTCTCGGCGGCGGTCGGCAAGCCCATGCCGCGGGACCAGCTGGAGGTGTACTACGACCTCCTCAAGGACCTGCCCGGGGCGGCGGTCGCGGCGGCGGCGCGGCAGGCGCTGTGCGAGTCGCGTTACCCGACCATACCCCCGGTCGGGACCATCCGGCAACTCGCCGTCGCGGCGACGCGCGGCCGGCTGCCGACGTGGGCCGAGGCGTGGGAGCTGGCGCTCAGGGCGGTGCGCCGGTTCGGCGTGGACCGGGAGCGCGAGGGGCTGGCGTCGCTGCCGCCGGTCGTCGCGCACGCCGCGCGGTGCCTCGGCTGGCGGTCGCTGTGCGACGCGACCGACCTGGAGACGCCGCGGGCGCAGTTCCGCGACGCCTACGGGCCAATCGCGGACCGGGAGGAGCATCTGCAGGCGCTGCCGGAGCCGGTCCGGCGGGCCATCGAGCAGGCGGCGCGGCGGGTGTTCAAGGCGCTGCCCGGACCCACGGAGGGGGCCGACGATGGGCGTGGAGACGCTGCGGGTGGTTGAGCGCCTGCCCGGCGGACTGGTCCGGCTGGATGGGCTGCCGGGGTAGTGGCGCCTCGGCAAGGGGCCGTGCGGCACCTGCGGCGGCTCGCTGTGGGCCGAGCTGCACGGGCGCGGGCTGGTCCGGCTGGTGTGCGAGCGGTGCGTCCGGCCGCGCAAGGGCGAGGCGGTCGCGCGGGTGGTGCGGGTGGAGGAGGTGTAAGGTGGGTGAGGCGGAATGGCTGGCCAGCGACGACCCGGGGGCGATGCTGCGGCTCCTGGACGGCAGCAGTTAGATGGTAGACAACCGCCGGGGCCGGGCCGGGGAGGACTCGTACCAACTCACGGCGTCCGACCGCAAACTGCGGCTGTTCGCCTGCGCCGTGGCGCGCCGAGCCGTCCCTGCCGGGGCGACGGACTGGAAGGTCAGCCGCATTACTTGGGAAGACATCGCCACCGCCGAGCGGTGCGCGGAAGGGCTGGCGACGGCCGACGACCTCACCCAGGCGCGCATTGCGTCGGACCTGTGGTGCTGCGACCGCAACGCCGTGCGGGCCGCGGAAGAGTCGGCGCGCATCTTGCGCCCGGCGGAATCGGCCGCCCTCCTCCGGGACGTGTTCGGTAACCCGTGGCGACCGGTGGAGATCGGCACCCCGGTCGCCGTGCTGCCCGGCGGACTGGTGAGCAAGTGGAAGCGGTGGCCGCCCTGGTACAACTCTACCGTCGTGGGGCTGGCACGGGCCGCTTACGAGGAGCGGGCTGCGGGCGGCATCCTTGATTCGGCCCGCCTCGCCGTACTGGCGGACGCGCTGGAGGAGGAGGGCTGCACGGAAGAGGCGGTGCTGCGGCATTTGCGGGGGGAGGAATCAAGTGGGGACGCCTTGGGGACGTTCCGCATCTGCGAGGCCAGGCAGTGCGGCAAGGCGTTTCACGAGCGTGACCGGCTTCCGCTGGGGAAGTGCCCCCACTGTGGTTCAGACCGATACCATAAGGCCCGAGGGTGGATGCCGAGCCGCGGCCCCCACGTCCGCGGGTGCTGGGTGCTCGACCTGCTGCTCGGGCGGGATTGAATCCCCGCCGCCACTGTGGCACACTGGAGCATCGGCCGGCGCGTGGCACCCCAGCGAGGCGCCCGCCGGCCCCACACCGCGAGGGACCAGTGATGGCAGCGACGAAGAAGCCCGCCAGCCCGCGAACCGTGAAGGAGGGCAAAGCGGCCGGGAAGAAGGCGGCCCCGCCGAAGCCCAAGGGCGGGGCGAAGAAGTAGCGACGGCGGGCGCGGGGAGAGAGCCGCGCCCCACACGGCCCCGGGGACCACCGACCCGGGGCCGTTTCGCGCGCCGTTGCCCCCGGGCGCGGGCGGCGGCTACCATGCGGCCGGAGGTGACCCCGATAGCGAAGTTCAGCCCAAAGACCGGCGCCCGCCTGACCGAGGCCCGCAAGCCGCGCGCGAAGAAGGGGCGGCGCAAACTGTCCCAGGCCCAGCGCGAGCAGATCGCCCGCTACCTCGGCGGCGGCGGGAGCGGCTGGAACCGCCGGCCGACCGAGGAGGCCCCGTTCTGATCGGGTAGCCAATGGCCCGCTTCTCGACCCGCCCCAACCCGTTCGGCCGCCCGGCCCCGTCCGCCAAGGACGACGACGCCGACAACGGCGAGGGGCTACCCAGCCCGAAGCTCCTCAAGCTCCTCGATCGCCGCCGGGCCGGCGTCCGGGAGGCGCGCGACGTCCTCGCCAGCCTGCCCGCGCCCGGCGAGTCCCTGCACGCCGTCGTGACGACCCGTCTGGACCTGTCCGACGTCCTCGGTGTGATCCTGGAGAAGCACGGCAAGCGCGACCGCATGCGGATCGCCACCCTCAGCTTCAACGAGCGCAACCAGAAACACATGGTCGGGTGGCTCGACGCCGGGACCGTGACCAGCCTCACCCTCCTCTGCTCCCTGTTCTTCCGCGGCCACAAGGCCGGGCTCTGGTACGACACCCTCAAGCAGTTCCGCGACCGGGGCCAGCGCGCCGCCTGCGTCCACAGCCACGCCAAGGTGGTGACGTTCGCGTTCGCGTCGGGCGCTCGACTCTGCATCGAGGGGAGTGCTAACCTGTGCTCCAGCAGCAGCGGGCGCGAGCAGTTCGCGCTCGTCAACAGCCCCGAGTTGCACGACTGACACGCCGCCTGGATCGACGAGCAAGTGACCCTTGGCGAAGGCAAAGAAAAAGACCGGGAAGCGGTCCGCCGCGCCGAAAAAGCCGAAGGCGACGGCGGCTGAGGTGCTGCTCCGCACCGAGGAGATCCTGCGCATCCGGCTGGACGGCGCAGAGATTTACGACGTGCGGGAGTATGTGCGCGAGAAGGAGGCCGAGGCGGGATCCCCGTGGCACCTGGGGCCTCGCCAGAAGCCCTTGAGCGACAGCCAGTTGTGGCGCTACATCGCCGCCGCCGACCGGATGCTCGCCGAGAACTGCCGCGCGTCCCGCAAGAAGGTGGTTCGGCGCCACCTGGCCCAGCGCCGCAACCTGTACGGCAAGGCGATGGTGAGCGGCGACCTGCGCACCGCGCTGGGCGTCCTGCAGGACGAGGCCCGGCTGCTCGGCCTGTACCCGGCCGCGAAGCACGAGGTGAGGACCGACGCCACGGTCAAGGTGATCGAAGATGCCGGATGGTACGGGAACGACGCCCATCATCTCGCTGCCGCGGGCGCTGCCGCACCAGGTGCCGGTGCTCCTCAGCCCGGCCCGGTACAAGGTGGTAGTATGCGGGAGAAGGTGGGGCAAGACGGCGCTGGGCCTGCTGGCGACGATCCGCGGCCACGGCCCCGCAAGGGGCGCCCGCAGGGGGGCGATTGACGGTGGCAAGATCTGGTGGGTGGCCCCCGACTACCCGACCGCGTCGGAGATCTGGCGCGACCTGAAGCGCGCCACCCGCGGGGCGTGGGTCCACAAGGACGAGACGGAGCGGCGCGTCGAGCTGACCAGCGGCGGATCGATCACCGTCAAGAGCGCGCACCACCCCGATTCGCTGGTGGGCGTCGGCCTGGACGGGGTGGTGATCGACGAGGCCGGCAAGACGGATGGGGCAGCGTGGTCCGAATCGCTGCGGCCCACCCTCAGCGACCGCAACGGGTGGGCCGTGTTCATCGGCACGCCGAAGGGGCATAACTGGTTCTGGGAGCTGTTCCAGCACGCGGGCCGGACCGAGGGCTGGGAGCGCTGGCAGCGGCCGACGAGCGACAACCCGCTGGTCCCGGCCGCGGAGCTGGAGGCCGCCCGGCTCGACGCCCCGGCCCACTTCGGCCAGGAGTACGAGGCCCGGTTCGTGGCGGTGGAGGGCGCGGAGTGGCCGCCGGAGTACCTGGACTGGCCGGGGCTGTGGTTCACCGACTGGCCCGACCTCGGCCAGCTGACGATCCGGGTGATGGCGCTGGATCCGAGCAAGGGGGCGGACGCGGGGAAATCAGACTGGCAAGCGCTGATCCTGCACGGGCGCGACCGGCACGGGGTGGAGT
>JADLBT010000274.1 GCA_020847555.1 Gemmataceae bacterium | reverse complement strand
TCATGTTGGGGTGAGCGCAGGCAGACCGGCCGGTCGCGGCCCCGATCTGCCGCCAGCCGGGGTAGACGCGACCGTCGCGGATCATCGCACCGGCCAGCCAGTTACCGCCGTACATCTTCACGAGCTGTGCCTGCTCGCGGTGCTGACGCAGCAGGGTCGCAACCGGGTGGTCGATCAGGGCGAGTTGGGCGTCGGCCGTGGTCGAGAGCGGCACGCCCAGCAGTCGGAAGACCTCGGTGACCTGGTCAGGACTGTTCCAGTTCCAGATCTCGGTGTGACCGAACAGACCCGCCTGCCCCCTGGGCGGTGCCGCGGCATCCAGCTCGCCGCTGAGGCGGCGGACCTCGTCTGCAGCCTTCTTCGCCAGACCGATCCACGCCTCGGTGTCGAACGGCACACCGGATTGTGACATCCACACGAACGCCGGAAGGGCCCGTAGCTCGATGTCCGCCACCTTCGCCAGGCCGGCCCGGTCGATCTCCTCACCCAGCCGACGGAGAAGGGGGGGCAGCACCTCGGTGTCCCGGGCGGCGTACTCGATCTGCTCCGGGGTGAGCGTGCCGGACCAGTCGCTGCGCTGGTTGCCCTTGTCCACAATCATTCCGTCCAGCCAACGGTAGCAGCACGAGGCCAGGGAGAGGGACGGGAAGCCGTGGTCGCCCTCGCCTGCGGTGCAAAGTTGGGCCAGGAGGTAGGTGCAGACGGCTTCAGGGAGGTCCGTCAGACCGGCACGGTAGAGCCACCCCAGGTCGAACAGGGCGTTGTGGCAGACGAGAATCTTGTCCTTGAGAGCGGGCAGTACCTGGGCGATGGGGTTCTCGAAACAGTCCATGATGACGCTGCGGCGGCCATCGTTGAGGGACAGGAGGCGGATCTTGCCGTCCAGCGGGCTCAGGGAGGTCGTCTCTAAATCGAGCGCTACGACCTGGGCGGAGCCGAGCAGGCGAAGCACCTCGGCGGGTGGGGACAGGGTCGTGGTTGCGGTCGCCATGCGCGCACCTTGCACGGGGAGCGAGGGAATCGTTCCGGGTCAGGGGGTCAGGTCAGACGGTCAAACACCTATGTGTGAGTCACAACGAATAACAGTCCTGATGCGACCACCCGTTCAACAGCGAAGGTTTTCGTACCATACGACGGAAAACGGACATCCATTCTCTTCATAACACCGTTACCTCTGATGTCGGTAACCTGCCCCGTGCCGTAGGTAGGGTGGTTGAGTGAACCCCCAACTACGAAGTCCGATTCGACCGCGGGCCGGGCTGTGGTGATGCGATACCGACGAGGCGGTGGGATACGGACGGGTGTACTGGTTGCGGTGGCGGGTGAGTCGCCATGCTCGAAACGGGCGGAACGGGCGAGGATAAAGGCATGTTGAAGCCTAGGCTTGGCGGCGATAACTGCGGATTCGTAGTCATCTGGGAAAGAGTATACCCAACCGCTGCCGACGAGATAGATTTTGGTTCCGGCGCATCCTGGAACGATCACCTTCTCGTTGAACGAACCTCCTGCGTGTAGGGGTACTTGTTCCGGTTTACCACCATGGTGGTGCTGAAACACACTCACCTGGTGTTCTCCCGTCCACGGGTTGCCACTGATGGCGTAAGCGCGGTGTCCAGTAGCCTCCACCAGTTCCGCCAGGAGTTGAGTTTCGTGGGTGGTGAGGGGTATAGGTTTGATTTCAACCCAAAAACCCCAGCCATATTCGGCCCCTGTGTAGGGCAGCCAGAAGTCCGGCAAGTACGGCCCAGACGGCAAGTTGTATCCCTGCTTCTCGTACTCCCAGGAGATACCCAGCGCGTCGAAGAACACGGCCCAGCGAGCCTCCAGGCGGGAGCGGAAGCGGTAGCCCTTGTAGCTCGTTTCGATCGCCTTGATACCAATCATCGGAAACCCTTCCAGAGAAAACACCACGACAGTTGCGACAGAGAGGTTAAGTCGAAAACCATAAACGACTTAAATAGCCCGACACTGCACCCGACACTGCACCCGACACTGCGACGGTGTTCGCAGTGTCGGAAACACACTGTCGAGCGTGAACTCGACAGTTGTAACCCTAAGTGGGGTAACCATTTGACCCCTCTGTCGCACTGTCTTTGGGTGTGGAGAGAGGAGGCCAATCGTCCGGAACCCACCACACCCACGACCGGGTGCCGTCCTGGGCAACTTCCTGCCGCGGTTTGGGTAGGTTCAGGGACCGCTTGGCGGCGAAGATACCGTCCCGACTGATGCCCTCTGACTTGCCGGCGTTGAACAGGTCGATGGAAGGCCACGCCCGCTTCTCGCAGAACTTCTCGATGAGCCACTCGGCGGCGGCCTTCTGCTTCGGTGTCGCGTGTCCGTTGCCGACCGCCTCATCGGCGGTGACGTCCACCTCCCCGACCCAGTTGACGCGGGCGAGTTGGCCGGCGGTGACGATCTCGTAGGCCAACCCCATCCGCTCCTTCGCCAGATTCATCTTCATGGGGAGGAACAGCCGGCGGTTGGGATCCTCGGAATCGCGGACGAACAGGTGGGCGGCCCGAACCGCGTTGACCCAGGCGACCGAGCCCATGACGCGCATCATCGCCTCGACCTTCCCGGCCTGCTTGTTGACGTGGGTGTTGAAGATCACGGCGATGCGGTGTTCGTGAGCCAGGTGAGCCAGCGGTGAGAGCAGGCCCCGCAGCTCGCTGTTCTTGTGGTCGTCCACACCACCCAGGTAGGCGGTTGGTGGGTCGATGACGACCATGCGGACGTCGGCGCCCGTCTGTTCCAGGGCCTTCTTCAGCACATCAAGATCCGCCAGGGTAAACCGATCCTGAATCGACGCCTTCAGGAAGGTGACCTGTTCAAGGTCAGCACGCATCTCGATCAGTCGAGGAACGAGGGTGTCGTCCGGGTCGTCTTCTCCGGAGATGAAGAGGACCTGCCCGCGGGGGGCGATGGTGCTTCCGGAGAACGGCCAGACGGTCCCGGTGGTGATGCGGGCGGTGATGTCGCACAGGACGAACGTCTTCCCGAGTCCGCCGATGCCTGCGAACGTGGTCAGCTTTCCGAGAGGGATGACCCCAGGCCACACCCACTCGACAATGCGGGGCGTGATGTCGCAGGCGCGGTCAATCAACGTCTGGGTGGTGTCGATCGGCGGTTTCGTGGGTTGCTGACTGACGACATGCGTCAGGTCCCGGGGCTTGAGGGTGCCGGCGTTCAGACCACTGCGGATCGTCGCCCGTGACTCCTCAGCGGTCAGACCCACCGCGAGCGCGGCGTTGAGCAGTGTCGTTCCCGCGTCGGCTGCCGAGAGCACTCCCGCGCCGATCAGTGTGCCCAGGTTGAAGCTGGACTTGTTGAGCTGGGTGTTCCGTTCCCCGACAGGGGCGTTGGTGACCGCTTGAACTTCAGCCTGCACGGCCGCCTTGACGTAAGTGTCGATGTTGAGCTGTGCGGTGCCCTGCCGCAGTTCATCTTCCCGCTTCCACTTTGCGGGAAGTCCGCGCAGGATCAGCGTGTTCGACTCAGCCGTTTCACGATCCCAGGGCTCAGGGTACAAACCCTGCTCTGGGACGATGTAGGTGAGACGGTGTGGACGCTCCGGCGAATCCTGTCCTTTCCGCTTCCACGTCCCGTAGACGGGCCAGATCCGCTTCGCATCGTGGCAGGAGGTGTCCACGGACGCCTTTGGGATCGGGAGCGGTTGTCCGACCTTGAGTAGGGCGTCCTCTTCCTTGGTAGCCTTCGCTCCATATTGCTCCTGGAGATGCCTCAGAACGCTGCGGATCAGCTCCTTCGCAGCGGCGTCGTTGGGGAGCAGTACCGGGTAACACAGATGCCAGCCGCCGCCTGAGAAGGCCACGACGGTACCGACCAGTCCGGCACCGTCAAGGAGGGAACGACAGCCGTCGAGTACACGCCAGGACGCCGCGGCTTCTGCCTCAGTGGATGAGGTCCCGGAGGGACGTATCGGGTCGCAGTCGATGAGCAGCCAGTATCGCTCGACGATCTGTTCGTCCTTGGGAAACGCGGTGCTGCCGGCCCAGTCAGGGCGAACCGGGTTGGGTGTGAAGTAGACACCGATCGGACGCGTCTCATCGAAGTGGAGGGCAACTCGGACAGCCTCCGCGATGTCGCCGGTGACGAACGACTTCGCGTTTCGAGGTCCGTACAGAACCTGCACAGAGAAAACCTGTCCCGGCACGCAGAACACCCGCAGGGTCCGCTCGATCTCAGCCGCCTTCGCTTCCAGCACAGCACGGTCCGTCATGATCCACCTCAATGTGTTCGGTCCAGCGCCTCGACCGCGGCGACCGCCAGGGCCGCGACGCGGATCATCTGCCGGCGGTAACGGACCGGGTCCACACCCTGGCCGCCGTCCTCCGCGGCCAGTCCCAGGTGCCGCACGGTGATGGCGACCCAGTCCCAGGGGCTGTGTCGGTCGTCGTGTTCGGGGCCACCCCAGCGGGCGTCCTGCTGCTGCCGCTCCTCACGCACCTCAGCGAGCACGGATTCCAGACTCATGTCAGATCACCTTCGATCGCGGCGCACCGGAAGCCGTACCGCCGGAGCGCAGCCTTGAGGAGCCGCCTCAGACGGATGACCGTCGGCACGCCGCGGGGTAGAGGAACCAGGGTCAGGACAACGCGGTCAAAAAGGGATGTCGTCGCTCTGCCCGCCGGCAGCCGCTCCCGCTCCGACCGTGTGCGCCCCGTTGGGCGCCGGTGCGGTCTGCACCGGAGGCGTCAGCGGCGGCATCGGCCGGCCGTCGATGCGGCCGTTGATCTGCAAGTCGTGGTAGACCTTGCTCTCGTAGCCCGGCCGGGTGTCCTGTCTCGACGTCTTGACCGCCCGGAACTTGATCCCCGGCAGCTTCGCCACCGCGGCAGGGATCTCCTTCGAGAGCGGCCGACCCGGCGTGTTCCACTTGTCAGCGTCGAAACCCAGGCACGCCAGGTCGGCGCACAGCCGGTTGAGGTTCCGCTGCTCGTTGAGGAAGCGCGTCCATTCGACGGTGATGCCGCCGACGACGCGGAGGATGATGCGGCAGATCCGCTCACCGGACTTCTGCGTCTTGTCGAGCGCGGCCGAGACGATCTCGAAGTCGGCCGGGCCGTTGGCGAGGGCCTCCAGACCAGGCCGGAACGCGGCCTCGGGCCGGTACTGCGACGAGTACGAATCGAGATCGCTGAAATCGTCGCCGGACTGACCTTCCCAGGGGTTGTAGGGTGCGGACATTGTGTTACTCCTTCACTCCGAAGATGGATGGAACGTGATCCTCGAACACGAGTGTGCGTTTCGCCCGCGTCACCGCGACGTAGGCGAGGTTGAGTTCTTGCCGTGTCTCCCACGGCTTGGGGTTCTTTCGCCGCAGTGGGAGCGACGATGGATCCAGGACGTAGACGGTGTCGGCCTCCAGCCCCTTGGCACGATGCACCGACGATAGAACCACCGACTCGCCCGACTTCGCTGCATCATCGAACTTCTCCGCCATGAACGTTTCGAGTTGCTCCAGGCTCGTTACCTGCGCGGCAAGTTGACTCAGGCAGTCGCAGCGGTCGTTGAGGCTATCGTGCTGCGACTGCGGGGCCGACTTCCGCACCAGCCGGCGGACCTCCCGCTCGCGGTAATCCTCCAACCTGTCGATCAGGTCCTGCAGGTTGGCCGGTTTCAACCGCGTGATCAGGGCAAGCAGTCCGCGGCCGATCTCGCGACCGCGCATCACTGCGGGCACGCCGGCGAGCACCAGCCGGTAGGTAAGCCCCACCAGCGGGGCGTTCTTGCGGCAGATCACCAGATCACCCGGCCGCACCGAGGAGGCGATCCCTTTCAGGTCGTCGGTGATCACCTCGCCCTCGATCGCACCGGGAGCAGCCTCCAGTGTCGGCACGATCCGCTTCGCCAGCTCGACGTGCAGGGCGGGACACCGCCAGGTCACCGTCAGCGGCAGCACGCGGCAGCCGCGGCCCTCGGACTCCTCCAGTACGGCCGTGAGGTTGGGCAGTGCGTCGTTGTCCGCACCACTGAAGCCGTAGATGGCTTGGTTGCGGTCACCGATCGGCACCAGCCGACCCGATCCCACCGCGGCCAGGGCCAGCCGCTGCTGGGCGCGGTTGAGGTCCTGCGCTTCGTCCACCAGCAGCAGGTCGAACTGGTCGGGTCGCACGCCCAGACGGTGCGGTAGCCAGACCATGTCGTCGTAGTCGATGGACCGCGTTCTCGCGGCTGACTCTTCGACCAGCTTCCCCGCGAGCTGGTAGACCTTCGTGACGTCCCGATCGTCCACCTCGACGCCGTAGTGTTCGACCAGGGCGTCGAGGTCGTTGAACGACCGCTCACTCGACAGCGTGTACTTGCACAGCCGGGCGAGCTGCTCGGCAGCCTTGCGCACCGATGGCCAGGCGTCCGGTGCGAACTCCTGGGCGAGTTTGC
Organism: Gemmataceae bacterium; assembly: GCA_020847555.1. The sequence goes on along the minus strand of JADLBT010000274.1, from coordinate 5,333 downwards.
GGAGCTTCGCCTCGTCCACCTCAACCTCCCCGAGGGCCCGCCGCAGGGCAGCGAAGCCGAGCGAGTGCAGCGTGCAGGCCGGCACGGTCGGCGGCAGCCGCTCGCTCAGTTCCGCAGCGATGTGGGCGTTGAACGCCACGAAGCCCACCCTCCCGCCGATGCCCTGCGACAGACACCCCACTGCCGTGGTCGTCTTCCCCGTCCCGGCCAGAGCCTCGACCACGAGGTTCGCCGGGGCCGACCGCACCGCGTCGTAGATCGCCTCCTGCTGCGAAGTCGGTTTTCTCACACCGGCTGCGGGGCCGGCAGTTGCTGTTGGGGTTTGGGTGCCGCTTTCAGCTTCTCCTCGACCTCCGTCGCCTCGGACACCGTCAAGTGCCCGAGCGAGGACCGGCCGTACCGCGTCGTGAGTCGCGTCCGGAACGCCTCCCAGCTCAGGTTCAGCTCGTTGACCAGCTTCGAGATGCGGTCCACCTGCGGTTGCGGGCATAGTCCCTCCGCCAGGGCCTTGCGAACCCATTCCAGCTTCTCCCGCGGCACCTTCTTCAGCACCGGGACTCCCACGATCTTCAGCACCGTGTTGACCTCGGCGACCGTCCGCCTGGCGGTCCGGGCCGCCGTGACCAGCGTCTGCTCCTCCTGCTCCGTCAGGTCCCCGGCCTCCGCTGCCGGGGCTTGCGGGTTTGGGCGGGGTTCCTCCGGCTGATCGCTGACGGGGGTCTGCGCACCATCGGGGTGAGTGACCGTGTACGAGGCGTCGATCGGCTCGCCGGTGGGTGCGGGCGGTGCAACCGGCGTCACGTCGAGGGGCTGGCTGCCGTCCATCTCGTCGGGCTCGTAGACCAGCACCCCACCGGTGAGGTCGGGGCAGTAGCGGCGGTAGCCCTTGCTGATGCACCGGGCGAACAGCATGTCGTCGGCGTTGCGGGCCCAGTTCGCCTTGACCCTCCCATCCTTACCGAGGGCAAGGCCGGTTTCCGTGGCCTCAGCAAACGTCATGCTCACGCGGCCCAGCGGTTCCCACTTCTCCCCACGACGCTCCAGGAATTCCACGGAGCACTCGGAGCGGTTGAGGGTGACGACGCGGTAGTCGTACCGACCCGACCGCTTGATCATGCTGGCCATCAGGTGCGCCCCAACGACCGGCTTGCCCTCGATGATGTGGATTCCGACCATGCTGGCGATCGACGCGAAGCCCAACTCGCGACCCGCGAGCACCTTCACGACGGCCTGGGCGGCGCTGCGGGCGTCAGCGAAGAACCCCGACCGGGCCAGGACCTCACCGAGCTGCAGCACGTCCTGGAGATTGTTCAGGTTGACCGGGCTGACCGCTCCGTTGAGTCGGGGCTCGGCCTTCACCACTGCGTTCTCACTCACGACTTCACCTCACACTTGGGGCGAGCTTCCTCGGGCATGTACTCCAGTCGGTACACCGGCACCTCACGCGGGGCCTCGATCCCGACCTTCACCTGATCCCTGCTGATGTCCAGCACCGTGATCGTGATGTCCTTCCCGATCACGATCTTCTCTCCGATCCTTCGTCTCGTAATCAGCATCCGCTCATCCTCCACACTCATTGCCTGCATCCGTGCCTCCCGGGCGATCACCTCCCCGTAACGATCACCAGTCCCGCCAGCACGCTCCACCCGATCACGTCCGCCTGCTCCACGGGCCACCACTGAGCCGCCAGCAGCCAGGCAGCAGCGGCCACCGCCACACAGCCGACCAGTCTCCAGCAGGGGCGGGGCGAGAGAACCAGTACCCCGCCCCGGGGATCTCGCGGAGACCACTGCCACGAGCAGTGGAAGGGCCCGCAGGGGCCTGCCGGTCCAGGCAGCCTCAACGAGAGGACTGACCCCTGCGGGTGTTTCAACCGCCCCGGCTTCCGGCTGGAGCATCAGCAGCCGTCTGCCCGGCACTCGGGGTGCCCCGGTGTCTCCACCGGCAGGGCGGGAAAGTCTCAACAGCAGGCGAACCAGCCTCGACGCCACCAGGTCCACAGCCGCTCCTGGGTCTGGCGGTCGTAGGGGTTCGCCTCCAGCGGTAGCCCGTCGCATCTGGCGTCCAGCCCCTGCCAGTAGGCGGGCGGGAGTTCACGTCGCGACACCAGCCCCTCCTGCCGCGAGTATCTGCGGCGTCGTGTACTGTCCGTACCGGGGCGTCAGTCCCGGGTGCGGGGCCAGATACGGCTGCATCGGGTGATCTCCTCGCAGCAGGGCGTCCGCCCAGACGACCTGCAGGATTAGCCCCCAGCGGTGCGGGCAATAGGGCAGCACGCCCGCCGCATCGCAAGCTGCCACGGTCAGCCGCAGCCGGGCAATCTCCACGCACAGCGGGTCGAGGTCGATGCCGTAGATCGACCGCAGCACCAGCCGTGCCCGGTCCAGCGGCCTCATGTCCGGCGCGTGGTCGGTCCAGCGATCCCAGAGCCGGTCGAACGCCTGACATAGCAGGTGTCCGGTGCCGCAGGTCGGATCGATCAGACGGAACCCCTCCAGGCCGAACTCGGACAGCGCGGGCTCGAGGGTGCGATCCAGCAGGAACTCGCCCACGAACGCGGGCGTTTGCACCAGGGCCAGCCGCTTGACCGGCCCGTCCGGGTCCAGTCGGTAATGCTGCTGGTAGGCATCGCCCATCCAACGTGTCCGCTCGCCATAGGTTGAGGGCATCGTCATCACCTTTGCACGGTCAGTGGACGATCCGGGCTCCCGCGGAGACCACCTGGCGACCGGGCAGCGGATGGCCGCGCTCCGAGTCCTCCAGGCATCCGACCGGCAGCGGGTCGGCCTGGCCGACCCGCTGACTCAGCAGCTCCTCGTCCTGCTGCCGGAGCAGCTCGTCCTGTGCGTCGATCACGGCCAGGGCGTCGTTGCCGGTCACCTCGTTGAGCGTGCCGCTGTGGACCGACCACGACACGCGGGGGCAGGCACCGTCGCGGCGGCGGGTGATCATGGGGCCCGTCAGGGCGTCCACCAGCAGGCGATCGTCGAGCTTAACCAGTCGCATGGGACCTCCTGCGCGCAGAACGGACGGTCCGCACGGGGCGGGCACAGGCTCTGCGCTCGTCATCTCGGGGGAATAGAGCGCCCCGCTCTGGGACGCCTCTGGTTTACGCTGACGGTGGCAGAGCAGCGAGGCTGTCCCAGGCGGGGCAGGGATCGCGACAGTGTCAGAGTCCGCCTTCTCGTTCCGCGTCGGAACCAACCGACGGGTACTGTCTACCAAAACAGGTCCTGGCGGTTCAAGGGGTTAGGTTGAAGGTCGATCCGAGACCGGGTCCTCCGCTGACCGAGCCTGACCCCACCCTGGGGGTAGCCTGACCCCACCCTGACGGACTTACACTGGGAAGAAAGTTGCTCACTTTTTCTCCGGTTTTTCGTCTTCCTCGTCGCGTCCGGGTGGCCAGCAGCCCCTGCCCATCATGTGCTGGACATACTCGACGTCCTTGGCCAGCCAGGTCAGCTTGCGACCTCCAGGGATCCCGGGCGGGAACCAGCCTTTCCGGATCCATCGCTCGATGGTCGAGTCGGACACCTTCAGGATGTTTTCGATCTCGGCCATTGTGAGGTTCGGTTCCAGAGCCATTGCCGCCTCTTTCGAGGACGGGGACCATCGTTACTCGTCCGTCTTCGTCTCGGGCATGGCGAGCGCTTCCCGGCAGCGGCTGCGGATCAACCGCAAAGACGCTGCCAGGTCGTCGTAGCTCCGCACTGCCTGCCCCGGCGGACTGGCCAGGGCGTGCTCGGCCTCCGCCTCGATCCGCAGCAGGGCGTCGCGCAGACGCAGGTAGCCGCCGAGGGTGATCATCGGTTGCCGTCGCCGTAGCCGTAGCCGCCGTTGCCGTTGCCGTCGCCGTAGCCGTAGCCGTAGCCGCCGTAGCCGTAGCCGCCGTTGCCGTTGCCGTAGCCGTCGCCGTAGCCGTCGCCGTAGCCGTAGCCGTCGCCGTAGCCGTCGCCGTAGCTGTTGCCGTCGCCGTAGCCGGATGCGTCCGCCCACTCCGCGAGCAGGGCCGCGGACTCGCCGCGACGACCCTGCTCCTCGAGCCAGTCGGCGTACATCAGCACCGCCGCCGGATCGGCAGCGACAGCGGCTACGAAAGCGCGCTCGACCATGCCGCCTCCTCCACCTCGACAAAAAAAAGCAAGGCGCGGAACGGCACGACGATGTCGGCCAGGTCGTCCAGCACGGTCGAGGACGTCGGCCCATAGCGAAGTTGGGCCAAGCCTCGGGACGTCCCCCACTGGCGAATGCACCTGCCGCGCATCCGCCAGTGGAACGCTAGGTCTGGGTCCAGGCTGACCCGACCGACCCAGACGTGGCCGCGGTCCATGACCGCGATCGCAATGCGCTCTTTCATGCGGATATCCTCTCTGCGGTGCCGACGCCCCGCCCGGAACAGGTCTCTGGGCGGAACGGCTGACGCATCTCCAGCCAGTGACGTTCCTCTCGCTGCTGGACGCGACGCAGGTCGGCCAGGAGCGCGTCGTGGCAGCGGCGGACCTGGTCGCAGGCCTGGCGGTCGCACCAGCACCAGGCCGCGACCAGTGCCGCAGCGGTCTGGCCGGGGACCAGCCACAGCAGGACGAGGCCGCGTCGGACGCCGTCGGCCAGGGCGCGGCGGTCGGCCGGGTGGGCGTACTCCCACGCCTCGATGCCGGCCTCCCGGACCAGGCCGGCCGCGACCGAGCCGACGACACAGAGCAGCAGCGCAGCGGAGCAGATGCCGTCAGCGACGCGGTCGAGGACGTCGCCCAGCACGACGCAGACGGCGTCGCTGACGCGGGCCTCGACAGTCGCGAGACGGCGCTGAGTGCGGTACGGTCGCATGGGGTCAGCCTCCTCGGTTCGCCAGGCCGATCAACCTGGCCATCTCCTCGCGGGACACCTCGGCCGAGCATCGCCCGACCGCCAGGGCGCACCACCAGTGCAGGTAGTACGCCCCCGAAAAGACCGGCATGATCGCCAGGTCCTCGCGCCAGGGCTCGATGGCATCCTGCCACCCGGGGCGCAGCACCCGCCACCGCTGAGCGGACGGGGCGCGGGTGTCCTCCACCAGGGTCCTGCCGCAGGGCAGCAGGTGGAGGTGGACGGACTCGGGCGCGGGCAGCGGCCTGGTCACGGGCGATCCTCCCCGTCGGTCAGGCCGAGCGACGCCATCAGAGCGGTCCGGCGGGCGTCCAGGTAGGACGCCGGCAGGTCGTCGTCGGGGTGATCGATCACCTCGACGTCCGCCTCGTCGATCACCTCGACGTCCGCCTCGTCGATCACCTCGACGTCCGCCTCGTCGATCACCTCGACGTCCGCCTCGTCGATCACCTCGACGTCCGCCTCGT
>JADLBT010000273.1 GCA_020847555.1 Gemmataceae bacterium | reverse complement strand
TGAAGATCTGGCGGATCGCGGCGGAGCGATACCGCAACCCGAACCGGCGGCACACCCTGATCCTCAAGAACGTCGCCGGGCTGCATAACCTGATGTTCTCCTGACCAGCCTGGGGTGGGGGAAACCCTGCCTCAGCATCCCTGCTACCTATTGTGCAGTAAGTCTAATCGACGGAGAAGCCGACCCGACCCGCTCGCCCCGCGCCCGAAGCCCGCCGACCCACGGAATCGCCATGTCCTACCATCGCTCTCCCCTGCGGACCGCCTGTGCCGTGGCCGCCCTGCCGCTCCTCCTGCTGCCGCATGCCGTGCCGGCCGGTGAGCCCGCACGCCAGATCGACTTCAACCGCGACGTCCGGCCGATCCTGTCCGATGCCTGCTTCCAGTGTCACGGTCCCGATCAGCGCAACCGCAAGGGCGGCCTTCGACTCGACACCGAGGCCGGCGCCTTCGCCGACCTGGGCGGCTATCGCGCCATCGAGCCCGGCAAACCAGGCAAGAGCGAGCTGGTGCGCCGTATCCTGGCGAAGAACGACCGCGAGCGCATGCCGCCCGCCTCGACCGGCCATCGGCTCAGCGCCGCGCAGGTGGACGCGATCCAGCGCTGGGTCGCACAGGGGGCGCAGTGGGAAAAGCACTGGTCCCTCATTCCGCCGCAGCGACCCGCCTTGCCTGCGGTGAAGGACGTTCGCTGGCCGCGCAACCCCATCGACCACTTCGTCCTCGCGCGGCTGGAGAAAGAGGGGCTGCGGCCCGCGCCGGAGGCCGACCGCGTCACCCTCATCCGCCGCGCCACGCTCGACCTGACCGGCCTGCCGCCGACGCCGGCCGAGGTGGACGCTTTCCTCGCCGACACCCGCCCCGGCGCCTACGAGCGCGTGGTCGAGCGCCTGCTGGCATCGCCGCGCCATGGCGAGCGCCTGGCGATCAAGTGGCTGGAAGCGGCCCGCTACGCCGACACCAACGGCTACCAGACCGACGGCGAGCGCTTCATGTGGCGGTGGCGCGACTGGGTGATCGACGCCTTCAACCAGAACATGCCGTTCGATCGCTTCACGCTCGAGCAACTCGCGGGTGACATGCTGCCGAACCCGACGCTGGAGCAGCGTATTGCGACTGGATTCAACCGCAACCACCGCGGCAACTCCGAGGGCGGCATCATCCCCGAGGAGTATGCGGTCGAGTACGTCGTGGACCGCGTCGATACGACGACCACGGTCTGGCTCGGGCTGACGATGGGCTGCGCCAAGTGTCACGACCACAAGTACGACCCGGTTACGCAGAAGGAGTTCTACGGCGTCTACGCCTACTTCAACAACGTGCCGGAACGCGGCAAGGCGATCAAGTACGGCAACTCGCCGCCGCTGATCAAGGCGCCGACACGCGCGCAGCAGGCCCACCTCGCCGCGTTGCAGGCGCAGCTGAGGAAGGCGGAGCAGCGCTGCCGGCATCTGGAGCCGCAACGGAAACAGGCCCTGCGCGACTGGCTCGCGACGCGGCCGCACGTTGACGAGCCGTGGTCCGTGAGCGACGGCCTGGTCGCGCACTTCCCACTCGACACGAGCCCCGCCGACCGCCTGCACCCCGACCGCCCGGCGGTCGTCAAGGATGGGCCGCCCGCCCACACGCAGGGGCGCGTCGGCGCCGCCGTACCGTTTGACGGCAAGCGCTATCTCGACGCTGGCGACGTCGGCGATTTCGGCTTCTTCGACCGCTTCTCGGTGGCCGCGTGGATCCGGCCGGACCGGGCCGACGCCGGCACGATCCTGTCGCGCATGGCCGACACGGACCGGGCCGACGGCTACGCCGTCAAGGTCGAGGGCGGCGCCGTTCACGTCCACCTCGTCAAGCGCTGGCTGGACGACGCCATCCGCGTGCAGACCGAGCGCACCCTCACGCCGGGGCGGTGGCACCACGTCCTCGTCACCTACGACGGGTCGCGCGTCGCCGCCGGGGTGCGCGTCTACGTGGACGGCCAGTCCGAGAAACTCAAGGTCCACCTCGACGACCTCAACCAGTCGTTCCAGACGAAGCAGCCGTTTCGCATCGGCGCCGGCGGCGGACCAAGGGGCCGGTTCCGCGGGCCGATCGACGACGTGCGCGTCTTCAGCCGCTGCCTGACGCCCGCGGAGGTCGCGATCGTCGCCACGCCGGACGCGATCGCCGACCTGGTCGCGGCCCCGCGCCGCACGCCCGCCCAGACCGCGAAGCTCAGCGCCTACTTCCTCGACCGCCACGCCCCGGCGCCGGTCCGCGCGGCGCACCGCCGTTGGTGCGACCTCCAGCGCGCCTGCGAGAAGCTCAACGACACCATTCCGACAACGATGGTGATGGAGGAGATGCCGACGCCACGCGCCACCCACGTCCTGATTCGCGGCGAGTACGACAAAAAGGGTCCGAAGGTGTCGCCCGGGCTGCCCGCCAGCCTGCCGCCGCTGCCGTCCGGCGCGCCGAATAATCGCCTGGGGTTCGCGCGGTGGCTGGTCGATCCATCCAACCCGCTGACGGCGCGCGTGACCGTGAATCGATACTGGCAGCTGTATTTCGGCACCGGACTGGTCAAGACGACAGAGGACTTCGGCTCGCAGGGCGAGTGGCCGAGCCACCCGGAGCTGCTCGACTGGTTGGCGACGGAGTTCATGGCCCCCGCACCCCCCCGCCCCCCTCTCCCACGAGGGGAGAGGAGGGAGAAGAGTGCAGGCGCCGGACGACCATTCACCCGCTACAACCCTGCTCCCCCCTCTCCCCTCGTGGGAGAGGTGGTCCGGGGGGTGAGGGGGGCGTGGAACGTCAAGGCGATGCACCGGCTGATCGCGACCAGCGCGACCTACCGCCAGTCATCGCGCGTGACGCCGGCCCTGCTGCAGCGCGACCCGGACAACCGTCTGCTGGCGCGCGGGCCGCGCCTGCGGCT
>JADLBT010000272.1 GCA_020847555.1 Gemmataceae bacterium | reverse complement strand
TCCAGCCGGTCGCCTCATCGACCTGATGCAGGGTGCGGACCTCCCACGGCCCGCTGGTGAGGGGGCGAAGGAGTTTGCCTTCCTTGTCGAAGTGGTACAGGTGCTTCCACCCGGTGCGCTCGCTCGTTAACAGGAACGACCCGTCCTTGAGGAAGTGCGGCGCTGCCGGATCCTCGACCCATGCCTGCGTCTTCTCCCGGAACAGGCGCCGGAGCGGCCCGCCCTCGCGCGGCGCCGTGCAGACGTCGAGCCACGTCTGCGCCCGGTCCTGGACGTAGCAGTAGACGCGCTCGCTATCGGCGGTGAAGCCGGCGCGGATGACGAGCGACGCCGTCTCCGTGTACTCGCTCAGATCGACCCACCGCACCGGCCCGCCCGCGACCGACACCACCCCGAGTTTCACCGTCGGGTTGGGGGCGCCGGCCTTCGGGTAGGACGTGACCTCGACCTGCTGCTGGCGCTGCGTGTGATCGACGACGGTGAATTTCGGCACGCTGCGGTCGTCGAAGCGGAGGAAGGCGAGGGTGCCCGAATCCGGGCTCCACCAGTACGCCTTCCAGCTGCGATTGAAGATCTCCTCGAAGTAGACCCAGTCGGCCCTGGCGTTGGAAATCACCCCGGTGCCGTCCGTCGTCAGGGCGCGCTCGGTCCCGGTGCGGGTATCGACGGCGTACAGGTTGTGGCCGCGCACGAACGCGATGAACTTGCCGTCGGGGCTGAACGACGCCAGTTCCTCCTCCCCGGGAGTGCGCGTCAGGCGGACGGCCCCGGTCCCGTCGAAATTACAATAATACAGGTCGTCCTCATACTTGAAGAGGCTCCCGGTGCGCTGTGGGTTCATGGTGAACCCGACGCCACGGGCCAGCGTCCGCGCGACGCCCTTCGTGAGGGCCGGAATCTTCGCGAGGCCGGCGGCCAGCCGGTCCGGGTCGTGGAATGGGACCGACTGCCCGGTGTCGGCGCGGACCTTGCGCAGCCGGCCCTCCTTGACCTGCAGGAAGTGCTCGCCGTCCGGCAGCCAGGTCAGCCCGCTCACCGGGTTGCCGGTGAAGCTGAGCGGCGGAACCTTGCCGTACAGCGCCTCGAAGGTGATCGGCTTGTTGAGCGTGCGATCCTCGGCCAGCGGGCGGACCCGACCCTTCGCGAGCGGCTCCGCCGCGAGCAGGCGCACGACCGGATAATCCTCCCCCTGCCTCAGGGCTGCGTCGAAGAAGTTCCAGGCACAGAGTCCGTCCTCGGCCTGCGGTTCCAGGAGGTAGGCGGCCAGCGTCCCCAGCGGCTGCGCCGTGCGGACCATGAAGGTGCCGGCGGGGAGACGCTCGATCTCCTTGCGGGGCGTCGCCTCGACCTGGACCAGATGGTGCTTCTGGTACGGCCTTGCGGCGCGGCTCACCCTGTCGATGCGGTACGCCTCCACTTCCAGTTCGATATCCTCGCGCAGTTCCTCGACGGCGATGCCGTGCCGCTGCAGGTTCTCCACGACCCTGGGGAACGAGGCGGGGAAGAGGTACGCATACGGCCGGCGCACCGTGAGCGTCGGCTCGGCCTTTCCCAGGAACTCGGCCCGGTAGTCGCGCGGCTTGCCGGTCGAGACGGTCTTGCCGTCGCGCTGCTCCTCGACGAACCCGAGGACCGTGACCGACTCCGCGAACGGCACGAGCCGGTGCCGCAGGGCGATCGTGTCGCCGCCCTGCCGCGCCGCACCGACGACCTTCGCCACCGCCGCCTTGTTCTCACCGGCGTATTCCAGGCAGGCGCGGACGAAGGCGTATGAGGCCCGCACCCGCTCGCGATACGGGGCGTAGGAGTACGATTCGACGAGGACGCCGACGCGCCCGCGCAGCCCGGCGTATGGCGTGCTGTAGCGCGGCACGGGGGGGTACGTCTCCCAGACCTTGTGCCCCTTGCCGAAGTCGCCGTAGAAGAACGCCTTCTCCCTCGTCTCCTTCTCGAACCGGCGGCCGACCTCGGGCAGGAACGTCTCGCGCACCCAGGTGTTGAGGCGCGCGTCACCGGCGGGGTGGCGCGGCCCGTCGCAGGTGATGGCGTAGCGGTGGAACGAGCCGTTGGTGGTGTGCGTGTCGAGGACCAGGGCCGGATCCCAGCGGCGGAAGAGGCGGGCGAGCGCCTGCACTTCCGGCGTCTCCAGTTTGACGAAGTCGCGGTTGAGGTCGAAACCCTGGCCGTTGGCGCGCTCGCCGACGCCGTCCGCCGGGCCGTTCTGCTCGGGCCGGTTCGTCTTCGCGATCTTCTCGGCGCCGTCGGGGTTAACGACCGGAGCGATGAGCACGATCAGGTTTTTCAGGAGAGCCCTGTCCTTGCCGGTGAGGTCGCGCGCGAGCATGAGCAGCGCCTCCTTGCCGTCCACTTCGCCGCCGTGGATGGCGCCGCTGGCGAGGACGACGAGTCGCTTACCCTTCGCCGCCGCCGCGGGATTCGCGACCGGCGGGTCGGCAACAACGAGCAGCGGAAGCTTACGACCCTGGGCACTGGTGCCGTACTCGGTCAGACGCACCAGCGGCGAGGCGTCGGCCAGGCGCCGGCAGAAGTCCATCACCTCGGCGTAGCGGGCGGTCGCCTGGTAGTTACTCTTCTCGGCGACGCTCAGCGGTTGCTGGGCGCGAGTGGTAACCGGGAGGAACAGGAGGGTGAAGAAGGGGACGAGGAGCGAATGGCGCGGGTACACGTCGGCTCTCCGGCAAGGCGGATGGGGTCGGGCGCGACGTGCGCATGCTAGGACAGGTGCGCGAGGCCGTCAAGCGGCAGCGGACGATCGATCTTGTGCCAGGGAGTCTGCCAATGGCCACGGGCCGCGGCTCGTGGGTCAAGTTGCAAGCACCTGACCCACGAGCCGCGGCTCGTGGCCTTTGCACCGTGGGAGCGCACCCGGTCGCGGCTACTTGCCCTTCTTGTCCTTCTTCTTGGGCTCGTCCTTCTTCGGCTCGTCCTTCTTCGGCATCGGCTCCTCCTTGATGATGCCGAGTCCCTTCGTGTCGGGCGGGATCTTGCCCTCGACGATCGGGGTGACGCGGACCGCGTTGTCGGCCTCATGCCCGGTCACCAGCGCCTTGCCGTCCGGCGTGAAGGCGACGCAGTAGGTGATCATCGTCTTCTTCTTGCCCTCCCTGAGCTGATCGGCGAACACCGCCTTGCTGGCGCCGATGTCCCAGACGCGCAGGCTCCCGCCGTAGCCGGCGCTCGCCACCCGCTTGCCGTCGGGCGAGAGGGCCAGGCCGAAGATGTCGTCCGGCGTCGGGCCGAGCTTCCGCAGTTCCTTGCCCTCGACCGCGTCCCAGACGTGCAGCGCCTTGTCGAAGCCGCCCGCGACGAGCGTCCTGTTGTCCGGCAGAAACACCACCGATGTGATGCCGTCCTTGCTGTTTTTGTCGGCGAGGCTCTTCGCCTCCTTCAGCGCCTTGACGTCCCAGATCTTGACCGTCGTGTCGTTACTGGCGCTGGCCAGCCACTGCCCGCTGGGGCTGAAGGCGACCAGGTAGACCGTCTCCTTGTGGGCTGGGCCGAGATTCTTGACCTCCTTGCCATCGCCCGGGTTCCACAGGCGCACCGTCTTATCCGCGCTCCCGGACGCGAGTAGCTTGCCGTCGGGGCTGAACGCGACCGTATCGACGATGTCGGTGTGGCCCTTCAGCTCGCGGACGAACTTGCCGTCCTTCGGGTTCCACAGCCGGATCGTCTTGTCCTGACTGGCGGACGCGAGCAGGTTGCCGTCGGGGCTGAACGCGACCGAGTAGACGTGGTTCGTGTGCCCCTTGAGGGTGTGCAGCTCCTTGCCGGTGGCGAAGTCCCACAGCTTCACCGTGTTGTCGAAGCTGCCGGACGCGAGCACCTTGCCGTCAGGACTGAACGCGACCGAGTAGACCAGCCCCGTGTGCCCCTTGAACTCGCGCGGCGCCTGGGCCACCGTCAGCCCGACGCTCGCAAGGGTAAGCATCAATCCCATGAGAACCGACCGCCGAACCATCGCAGTGTCTCCTCGTGAGATCTCTCGTCAAATCCCCCCGCCGGTGGTCTCCGTGGCGACGTTGTCGCCCGTCGGGGCGAAGCCGCGGCGCATTGTGTTCTCTGTGATAGTCCGCGGGATGAGGAACTGCAACAAGTAATCCGGCCCGCCGGCCTGTGAGCCGATGCCGGACAGCTTGAAACCGCCGAACGGCTGCCGGCCGACCAGGGCGCCAGTCGTCTTGTGGTTGACGTACAGGTTGCCGACCCGAAACTCGCGCCGGACCCGCTTGATGTTCGCCGGGCTGCGCGAGTAGATGCCGCCCGTCAGCGCGTACGCCGTCCCGTTGGCGATCTCCAGCGCCTCGTCCAGGTCGCGCGCCCGCAGGACCGCCAGCACCGGGCCGAAGATCTCCTCCTGAGCGATCGCCGCCGAGGGCGGGACGTCGGCGAAGATGTGCGGCGCGACGTAGTACCCCTGGCCCGCCAAATCCCCCACGTCGCCGGCGAACGCCAGGCGGGACTCCTGCTTGCCCTTCTCGACGTAGCCGAGGATGCGCTGCCGTGCGTCCGCGTCGATCGCCGGCCCGACGACGCACCCGGGGTCGTCGGCCGGCGCGACCCGCAGGCTGCGCGTCGCCTCGACCAGTCGGTCGAGAAACGTGCCGTAGATGGCGTCGAGGACGATGGCGCGCGAACACGCCGAGCACTTCTGCCCGCTGTATCCGAAGGTGCTGGCGGCAACGCCGAGCACCGCCTCGTCCAGGTCGGCATCGTCATCGACGAGGATCGCGTTCTTCCCGCCCATCTCGGCGAGGACGCGCTTGATATGGTCCTGGGCCGGCTGGACCACGGCTGCCTCGCGGTTGATCGTCAGGCCGACGCCGCGCGACCCGGTAAACGCGATCATGGCAACGTCGGGGTGGTTCACCAGCGTCGGACCGACTTCCTCGCCGACGCCCGGCAGGTAGTTCACGACGCCCGGCGGCAGGCCGACCTCCTGGAACACCTCCATCAGCTTGGCGGCGACTACCGACGACTGCTCGGCCGGCTTCATCACGACCGTGTTGCCGGCGACGAGGGCCGCCGTCGTCATGCCGCACAGGATCGCCAGCGGGAAGTTCCACGGCGCGATCACGACCGTCACGCCGCGTGGCTCGTAAACGAACTCGTTCTCCTCGCCCGGCAGATCGACGTGCCGCGGTTGGGCCAGCGCCATCATGTGGCGTCCGTAGTACTCGCAGAAATCGATGGCCTCGGCGACGTCGGCGTCGGCCTCGCGCCACGGCTTGGCGGACTCGTGGACCATCCATGCCGCCAGCTCGAAGCGGCGCCGCCGCATTCCCTCCGCGGCCCGGAACAGGTACTCGGCCCGGTGGGCGGCATCGGTGCCGCGCCACTTCGGGAACGCGCCCCAGGCGGCGGCGATGGCTTCCTGGGCGTGGGCGACGGTTGCCCTGCCGCAGCGGCCGACGATCTCGCGTGTGTGCGACGGGTTCTCACGGTCGATCGTCTGCGGCGGCGTGACCGGCTGCCCGCCGATCACCAGCGGGTAGGTGTGCCCGAACTGCCCGCGTACCTCGGCGAGGGCGGCGCGCATCGCCTCCTGCATGTCGTCGCGCGTGAAGTCGGCGTGCGGCTCGTTCTGAAAAGCAGTGGTCCGTGCAAAGCCCACGGGTGACGTCCCGTGAGTCACGTCTCCGGCACTCCGCCCACGGGACGTGCCCCGCGGATTTTCTCGTCCCAACAGGTTCCTGGGATCCATGAGCAGTTGCTCCTCGGGCACGTTCTCGGTGAAGCTGGCGCGCAGGAACGACTCGTTCGCGGTGTTCTCCAGCAGGCGCCGCACCAGGTACGCCATGCCCGGCAGGAGATCGCCGTAAGGGGTGTAGACGCGCACGCGCTGGCCGAGCGACACGAGCGCCGCCTTCACCGGGTCCGCCATGCCGTAGAGCATCTGGATCTCGTAGCTGCGCGGCGGCAGGCCGAGCACCTGCGCGGCGGCGAGCGCGTGGGCCAGGCTGCGGACGTTGTGGCTCCCGAAGGCCGGCCGCAGGAGTTGATGGCGCTCCAGCAGGAAGCGTGTCAGGCGCTCGTAGTTCGCGTCCGTCTCGGCCTTGACGGTGAAGACCGGCACCGGCCACCCCTGCTGGGCCGCGACCACCGTCTCGTAGTCCCAGTACGCCCCCTTGATGAGCCGCACCCAGACGGGCGTGCCGCGCCGCTCGGCCCATTCGGCCAGTTCCTCCAGGTCGCGGGCGCAGTCGCGCAGGTACGCCTGGATCGCGATCCCGACGTCGGGCCAGGCGCGGAACTCGTCCTCGTCGAGGATGGCGCGGAAGATCCGCAGCGTCATGTCCTTGAAGGCGTACTGCTCCATGTCCACGTTGACGAACGCCCGGTGCGCCTGGGCGGCGCGGAAGATCGGCCGCAGGCGGGCGCCGACGGCGCGGCTGGTGCCCTCGCGATCGATCGGGTCGAACTGGGAGTACAGCGACGACAGCTTCACCGAGACGTTGACGCGCGGCAGCGGCCCGTGATCGTCGCGGTCGATGCGGTCGTTCGCCGGCCAGGTGTTGACGGCGGCGCTCAGCCCCTCAATCAGGTCGAGGTACTGCCGCTGGTAGCGTTGGGCCTCGGTCTCGGTGATGGTCGCCTCGCCGAGCAGATCGACGGTGAAGGCGAGGGAGCGGCGGCGCATGGCGGCGACGGCGCGGCGGGCCTCGTCAAGGTTGGAGCCGGCGATGAAGCGGCGGGCGAGGCGCTCGGCGTTGGTGCGGGCGAGGCGGGCGACCAGGCCGGCGCCGAGGCCGTTTTGCGGCACCCAGCGCACGGCGCGGAGCGCCCACGGCGGCAGGGACTCGCCGGCCTCCTCGAAGTATTCACGCAGGTGGCGCGTGACCTGGGCGGGGGTGCGCAGAAGCGGCAGGGCGTCGATGAAGCGGAAGAGCTGGACCTTCAGGGCAGGGTCGCTCATGGTCCATTCCATGAAGCGCTCGTCCCACCAGGCGGGGCCGAACAGCAGCGGGCCGGTGCGTTCGGTGCGGGCGAAGATCTCCTGCCCGTAGGCGCGGGTCAGGCGCTCGATCTCGCCGTCGTGGGGCGGTGCCCCGGGGAGTGTCACTACGTTCATCGAGCGTCACCGCCGATCCTCGGGTGAACTACCGATCGCGTCCGAACTCTCACCCGAGCAGCGCATGCGCTGGCCGGCCGTGGCTGACGGGCACCGGCCGGTTCTCGCGCGTCCGGACGACGCCCTCCGGGTCGAGTCCCATCGCCGCGAACAGCGTGGCGGCCAGATCCTCCGGCGTCATCGGGTCGCGGTTCGGGAAAGCGGCTCGCGCGTCCGAGGCCCCGTGGACCATCCCCGGCCGCACGTACCCGCCCGCGAGGACGCCGCAGAAGCAACTGGGATAGTGGTCGCGCCCGTCCCGGCTCGCCCCGGCCCCGCTGACGCCGCCCTGGCCGATCTTCGGCGTCCGCCCGAACTCACCGCCGAGATAGACGACCGTCTCCTCCAGCAGTCCGCGGGCGAGCAGATCTTCCAGCAGCGCCGTGTAGGCCCGGTCGAGGCGCGGCAGCAGGGTGTTCTTCAGCCTGGTGAAGTTGCCGTTGTGCGTGTCCCACTCGTGGTGGCCGGCGGCCGTGCAGTCGGACACGGTGACGACGCGGGCGCCGGCCTCGATCAGCCGGCGGGCGAGCAGGCACCCCTGGCCGAAGGCGTTGCGGCCGTACCGATCGCGCACCGCCGCGGCCTCGGCGCCGAGGTCGAACGCGGACCGGCCGCGGCGGCTGCCGATCAGGTCGAAGGCGCGCTGCTGGAACTCGCTCATCGTCTGCATGGCCGGCTCGGCGCTCAGCGGCCCCTCGTCGAGGCGCTCCAGCAGGGTCCGGCGGCGTGCCAGGCGCTGGGGCGAGATGCCCTGCTGCTGATCGAACCCATCCACCCGGAACGATGGCGAGTTCGGATCCTGCTGGATCAGCAACGGGTCGTAGTTGCTGCCGAGCCAGCCGGCCGCCTGGCCGCGGAACGCCGAACCCTGGTCGTGCAGCCGCGCCGGCAGCATGACGAACGGCGGCACGGCGCTGTTGCGTGGCGGGGAGAGGCCGACCACCAGCGACCCGAGCGCCGGCGGATCGTCGGGGCGCGGGGCGAGCAGGCCGGCGTTGTCAACGCGCGGGTCCACGCCAGTGAGCAGGTAGCAGCCGGCCGGCTGGTGATTGCGGTTCGTGTGGTGCAGGCTGCGCAGGAGGCTGTAGTGTCGCGCCAGTCCGGCCATGCGCGGCAGGTGCTCACACATCTGGATGCCGGGGACGGTCGTCTGGATCGGCCGAAACTCGCCGCGATACTCGACCGGCGCCTCGGGCTTCATGTCCCAGATGTCGATCTGGCTCGGCCCGCCGTAGAGGTTGAGGAAGATCAGCGACTTCGGCCGCCCGCGCCGGCCCGCTGCCCGCGCGTCCAGTTCCAGCAGGCGCGGCAGGGACAGCCCGAGCGCGCCCAGCGCCGTGTTACGCAGCAAGCCACGACGAGTTAGACGCTCGTGGTGTCGCGACATCGCATCCTCCCGCATGGTTGACTGCCGCGCGCTCGCGGTTGGTCAAGCAACCTAGTGACGGTACATGAACTCGCGCGTGTTGAACAGCGCCCACAGCACGTCCTCCCACGCCTTGCGACGGTCCTCCGCTCCGCGGACGTGCTCCAGCGTCGCCCGCACCTCGCGCTGGCGCGGCAACCGCGCCAGCGCTGCCAGGTACAGCTCGTTGAGCATCTCGGTATCCGGCAACTTCCGCGTCAGAAGCCGGCCGAGGCGGTTCTTTTCGGCGCTCACCTTCGCGTGGACGGTGGCGCCGTTGAGCAGTTGCAGCGCCTGGCCGAGGCTCGGCTCGCCGCTCCGCTCGCACTCGCACGGCAGGTCGCGGGCCGGCTGCCCGAACGTCTTCAGGAACGGGTGGCCGCCCTCGCCGTCCGGCAACTGCACCGCCCGCGTCCCGGCCGGCACGCCCGGGAACGGCTCCGACACCTCCGTCACTGCGCAGATCACGTCGAGGAACTGCTCGGCCGTCAGCAACCGCGGAAGCGCGTGCGAGAAGTAGCGCCGATCGTCCCGGTTCGATGAGTTCGTCAGGGCGCTCAGCTGGTAGGTACGCGACGCCATGATCGTCCGGAGGACGTGCCGCACGTCGAACCCGCGGGCAACGAAGTCCTTCGCCAGGGCGTCGAGCAGCTCGTCATTCGCGGCCGGGTTGGAGTCGCGGAAATCATCGACCGGATCGACGATGCCGCGGCCCATCAGGTGATACCAGATGCGGTTCACCACCGACCGGGCGAAGAACGGGTTGTCGGCCGACGTTAGCCACGCCGCCAGCGCTGCTCGCCGGTCCGCGTCCCCGGCGAGCGTCAGCGCCTGCCCGCCCAGGACGCGCGGGGCCACGACCTTCCCGGTGGCCAGATGCCTGACGTCGCCGCGGCCCGCGACCGACACCACCTCCGCCTCCGGTCGCTTGCGGTTGGCCTTCTTGCCCGACACGGTGCGCAGCTGCACCTGGCCGAAGAACGCCGCCATGCTGTAGTAGTCGTCCTGGCTCCACATCTCGAATGGATGATTGTGGCACCGGGCGCATTGCAAGCGCACCCCGCAGAACAACTGGGCGGTCGCCTCGGCCAGCTCCTGGGGCTCGCGCGCGACCCGGAAGTAGTTCGCTGGCCCAACCTCGTAGGTGTTCCCGGTCGCGGTCAGCAGTTCGCGCACCACCCGGTCGAACGGCGTGTTTCTCGTGAGGTGGCCGTGCAGCCAGGCGCGGTACGCCCGCACCCCGTCCAGTTGCAGCGTCTTGCGGCTGCCGCGCAGCACGTCCATCCACTTCATCGTCCAGAAGTCGGCGAACGCCGGCCGGGTCAGCAGCGCGTCCACCAGCCGCGCCCGCCGGTCCGGCGCGCGGTCGGCCAGGAACGCGCGCACCTCGTCGGGTGTCGGCGGCAGGGCGCACAGGTCGAGGTGGGCACGGCGGATGAACTCCTCGTCGGTGCAGAGCTGCGCGGGAGCGATCGTCATCTGCCTCAGCTTGGCGAAGACGTGCCGGTCGATGTAGTTGTGCTCGGGCGGACCCGGCCAGACGAACCCCGGGCGCGGCTCCAGATAGCCGAGGCGCACCGTCTGGAGTGTTTCGAGGTAGCGGCAGAGGACGGCGACCTCACCCGCCTGGTGGAACGTGACCAGCCCGGTCGGGGTGACCTCCGCGACGGCCGGATCGCGGCTGCTGAAGACGGTCAGGCGCGTGACGTCGCGCGTACTGCCGTCCGTGAAGTGGGCGAGGACGGCGAGTTGCTGGGTGCGGGCGGGAGCCTGGAGGACGCGCGATCCGGGGACGACCGCCAGCCCCTTGACCGCCGGCAGACCGGGAGTGTCGTCGCGCAGTCCCTCGGCGAGCCAGGCGCGGAGGGTGCGGGCCGAATCGCTGTCCGGGCTGAACCGGCGCCCGCCCTCGTGGGGGATGCGGCCGAGCGCCTTCAGCAGGATGAGACTGTCGTCGGGCGCCTGCACGCCGGTGCGGCGGCCGAACAGATCGTGCGTGAGCTGCAGGTAATCGGCGGCTGGGTCGTACCCGCGCAGGCTCAGCTTGAACCCGTTCTTGCCCACGGGCGTGCCGTGGCACGCCCCCTGGTTGCAACCGCCCACGTTCAGGGCGGCAATGACCTCGTGCCGGAAGCTGACGGGGCGCGGGCCGTCGAACGCACGCACCGTTACCGGGATGCGAGCCGTCTGTCCCCCGGCGCGGACGACCAGCACCGTCGTGCCGTTGCCGCAGGCCCGGATCAGGCCCCCCGCCGCGACCGCCGCCACAGCGGGCGCCGTGCTGGTCAGATCGCACCCGGCTGTCAGATCGCGCACGGAGCCGTCGGCGTACTGGCCCGTCACGACGACCTGCTGAACGGCCCGCGGTCCATCCAGGACGACGGCGCGCGGGTGAACCACCAGCGCGGCAGGGTCGGCGGACGCGGTCGCGCTGGTTGGTGGCCCGGCAAGGGACAGCACCAGGACGGTGAGATATCGCGCGGTGGTGGATGAGGGGCAGGGGTGGTGTGGATGGACCGGCATGAACGACTCCCTGCGGGCGGCTGAATCCGCGGCGGGATGAAATAACGACAGACCCTCGAACCTGCCCGCGTCTGGCATGAGTGGGGGGACGACGGATGCGGCCAGACCGTGCAGTTTATTGTCCCGCTTCCGCACAGGTCCGTCAACCGTCCCACCAGCCCGGAGCGCCAGCGCCGGGCGTTTGCAGGGTCCGTTGCTGGCGCTGCGGGCTGGTGGGAGCGCCAGCGACGGTCCGACAGCGCCCGGCACGGAACTTGCACCCCCTACCCTCGATGCGCTCTCCGGGGATGACCCGGACCGGCACCGGAAAGGAGGGACCATGAGACTCATCGGCTTTGATGCGATCCAGTTCGCCGAGCAGGAAGGGCTGGCCCTGAACAAGGAGGCCGACCACATCGACCCGGCTTGCAGCGGCCTGACCGTCGCGGAGGCGGAGGCGATCGCGTCCGAGGATGCCAGCCTCATCTGGCTGGAAGTGCCCGACGAGGTGTATTATGGCGAACCGAGAAACATGAAACCGGGGCGCTGAGCGCGCCCTGCTTGCGAGAAGGAGCAGTCATGGCAACCAGCAACGCCGACAAACGGATCGAGCAGCTCGAACGCGAGATGGACGAGCTGCAGCATCACCTGGAGGCGACCGAGGCGGAGATGCGGCAGCGCGAGAAGGAGCTGCGCATCAAGGGGTCGCCGCCCGAGGAGATGTCCATCCTGGAAGACCTGGACACCGGACCTCACCTGCCCGGCCTCGGGTAAAACGGGAGAGAAAGAGGCCCACGAGGCGCGCCCCGTGGGCCTTCGCCGTATTCCCCTTCACAAACGGCGCGCTGCCAGGTCAGCGGCACTTCTCCTCGGGCGGGTTCAGCCGGTCCAGCTGCTTGCTCAGCGCCCGGATCGTTTTCTGATCGGTGAACTGGTCGGACGACGAGCCGAGCATGGTTTGCAGCGCCTCCAGATCGACGGTCCGACTCCTCTCGCCGCTCCTGCTCACCCGATACCGAACGAGCGAAGGCGGCAGCGCGTCGATACTCCAGACACGACAGATCTCATACCCCTGCATGACCACGAGGCGGAAGTTCGTCACCACCAGGCGCGTGAAGTAGGCGTTCGCGATGGCCAGCACGTAGATGGACCCGACGACGAGGCCGATGGCCACGAGGGCAGGAAGCAGGGGCATCCTGGCCCAGGATTCGACGCTCAGCCTGCCGACCGCCACGCACCCGGCGGCGAGGAGCAGCGCCAGCACGAACAGCCCGGGGTGGGTAACGGCGCGCTCCCACCACGGGTTGAAACGCGGGCCGCGCACCCAGGTGAGGTACTCGTCCGGGCGCAGCAGGCGCCGGGCGAGCCACGACGGCAACCGCTGCTTCTGCCAGGTGAGGTTGGACGTGAAATCCGGCACCGGAGCGTCAAACCGGGCCGGCTGAAAGCGATCGTCGGGCATGGGCCACTCCGAAGAGGTGCGGGCTCACGGACTGCTTCAAGTATACCCAGGCGAGGCAGCCCGGTCACCGCATCTCTGGAGGGCCGGCCCCTCACCCGGCGAGTTTGAGCGGGTCGGGGGCGTCGCTGAGGCGGACCTCCGCGAAGCGCGCTCCCGCCGAGTCGTAGAAGAGGATCCGATTCTCCTCCCCGGCCCAGACGGCATAGGTCCGCAGCAGGCGCGGCCCCTGTGCCTGGAAGAACAGCCCGCATGGCCGGTCGCGCCGCTTGACGAGCGCCTGCAACAGCGGGGTCTGGTTCGGGTCGAGGTGGTCGTGGGCGCAAAGCGTGGCCAGCACGTGGCGGCGCAGCTCGTCCAGGGTCGGCAGGGCAACGACGGCGTCCATGCGGGGGACGAAGCCTCCGGGCCGGGGGATGGATGCACAATCTGGGGCGCGGCTCGCGTACCCCGCTCTCCTCTATCGACCAACCCCGGCGCCGCGCTCATCCGGCCTCGCTCGTGGACGTCTCCCTCCTGTGCCCGGATTACCAGTCGTGCAGCCTCGGAGGATGTTTCGCGCAAAGACGCCAGGAGCGCAAAGGGCTTGAACTGCTGGTCCCGGTGGCGCGGGTTGTAGCAGCTGTGCGCCCGTGCGGCCTCAGGTATCGCCTCGTTTTCCCATTTTCTGCGGGCGGCGGGTCCGTGGCGTCGGCGATTATGGAGGACTGACGCGCCGTACCAGGCGCCCACCATGTCCATTGTCCTGCGGCGCCCATGCGCTCGCCCCCGGAGTTTCCTCATGGAGGACCACCGCCGGCCGCACCTCGATCTCGCCGCCTGGGGTCTGCTCGTCGCTGGGCTTCTCCTCGCCGCCTGCGTCCTCAGCCACGAACCGGGGCTGGTCCTGGCCGGCTCCTACTCGCCCCGGCCGGTCCCGCCGAACCTGCTCGGGCCGGCCGGGACGTGGCTGGCGACCGAGCTATTCGCGGCCCTGGGCTGGGCGGTCTACCTGCTGCTGGCCAGCTGGTTCGTGCTGGTCCTGCTGCTGTTCCTGCGCCACAGCGCCTTCACCTGGTCGCGCCGGCTGGCGGGGTGGCTGATCCTGACCCCGTGTACCGCCGTCCTCGCCGATGGACTCGGGCCGGACGTGCTGGGCGGTCCGCTGACCGGCAGCGGCGGCGCCGTCGGCGCCTGGCTCGCGGCCTGGCTCGCGGACACCTTCGACTGGCCCGCCCGGGCCGGGCTGGTGTCTGGCTGCGTCGCGGTCGGGTTGATCCTGGCGCTGGATTTCGTGCTGGTCCGGTGGTTCCGCGGAGCCTGGCAGATCGGTCGCGCTACCGTTCGTGGGCTGCGCGCCGTCGTGGTGTTCCTCGCACGACCGGAGCAGTCCGTCGGCGACTCGCCTCCCGCCAGGACACTTCGCGGATCGAGACGGCCTCGCCCGGCCGAGGCGGAGGCGCCTGCGGAGGGGGACGGCATCGCGATCCGCCATCCGGCCCCGGCCGATGCCGACGACGATCCGCCCTCCCCTGCGATCGCCCCGGGCGCGACCGCGGTCCCGGAACTGCGCATCGTTCGCCCCGGGCCGGCGCTCGACGACGAGCGCTTCGACGATTACGAACTGCCGCCGCTGGCGCTGCTGGAAGATGCACCGCCGTTCCCGTTCGAGGAACACGACCAGAAGCTGCGCGAGCAGGCGGCCTTGCTGGAGAAGACGTTCACCGACTTCGGTCTGAACGTGCGCGTCGTCGGCATCAACACCGGGCCGGTGATCTCGCAGTACGAGGTCGCTCTCGAAACCGGACTGCGCGTCAGCAAGGTGACCGGGCTGGGGGACGACATCGCGCTGAACCTGCGCGTCCCAAGCGTGCGCATCGTCGCCCCGATCCCCGGCAAGAACACCGTCGGCATCGAGGTGCCGAACGAGCACCGGGCGGAGGTACGCCTCAAGGACGTGGTCCTCGCCGCCGGGAAGAAGACGGCGAAGGCGCGCATCCCGCTGTTCCTGGGCAAGGACACCGAGGGCCGACCGCTCGTCTACGACCTGGCGGAGATGCCGCACCTGCTCATCGCCGGCCGCACCGGGACCGGCAAGTCGGTCTGCCTCAACGCGATCATCCTCAGCATCCTGATGACACGCCGGCCCGATCAGGTCAAGCTGATCCTCATCGACCCGAAGCGCACCGAACTGCTGGAGTTCGGCAAGCTGCCGCACCTGATGCACCCGGTCGTGATCGACGCGAAGAAGTCGGAGGCGATCCTGTCGTGGGCGGTGGACAAGATGGAGGAGCGCTACGACCTGCTGAGCCGGGCGCGGGTCCGCAACATCGCCGCCTACAACGAACTGAGCCTGTCGGAAATCCACCGCCGCGTGCAGCCCGTTGACGACGAGGAGGAGCGCGGACAGATCCCCGAGCGGATGCCGTACATCGTCATCGTCGTGGACGAGATGGGCGACCTGATGATGCAGATGAAGCGCGAGATGGAGAGCCACATCATCCGTCTGGCGCAGAAGTCGCGGGCGGCGGGGATTCACCTCGTCGTCGCGACGCAGAAGCCGACGGTGGACGTGATCACCGGCCTGATCAAGTCGAACCTGCCGGCGCGCATCTGCTTCCAGGTATCGAGTCGTTCCGACAGCCGGGTGGTGCTGGACGAGATGGGGGCCGACAAGCTGCTCGGCAAGGGCGACCTGCTGTTCCTGCAGCCGGGGACGAGTACCCTGGTGCGAGCGCAGGGCACCTATGCCAGCGACCGCGAGATCGAACGAGTGGTCAAGCACCTCGAATGCGACCAGCCGTGCTACGCCCAGGAGTTGATGGAGCTGCGCACGTCGGTCGGCGGCGCCGGCGAGGGGTCGTTCCTGGAAGGGCTGCGGGCGCGCGACGACGTTTACGAGCAGGCGATCGACATCGTCGTGCGCGAGGGACGCGGGAGCGTATCGCTGCTGCAGCGGACGCTTGGGATCGGCTACGGCCGGGCGGCGCGGCTCATCGACTTCATGGCGGAAGACGGTATCGTCGGCTCCTACAACGGGTCCAATGCGCGCGAGGTGCTGTACACCCCGGAGCGCTGGGACGAGGTGAAGAAGAGCGGGTAGTGGCGCGGGGCAGGAACAGCGGGGTAAAGCCCACGGGTGGCGCCCCGTGGGCCACGTCCCCAGCGCTCTATCCACGGGGCGCCATCCGTGGGCTTTGCTGCCTTTCCCGGCCCTGACCCCACACGGCTGATCCCTCCTTCTATAATCCCATTGTCGCCCCTCCCTCCGCCCATTCGTTGTCGCTGATGCATATCCAAACCCTCACCATCGTCGGCGTCGGCCTGATCGGCGGCTCCATCGGGGCCGCGGCGAGACAGCGCGGCCTCGCCGGGCGCGTCGTCGGCGTCGGCCGCCAGCGCGACAGCCTGGAACGCGCCCTCCGGCTCGGGATCATTGACGCCTGGTCGCTCGACCTGACCGAGGCGGCGCGTGCGTCCGACTTCTTCGTCTTCTGCACTCCCGTCGATCTGATCGCCCGCCAGGTGATGGCCGCAGCCGCGGTCTGCCGTCCCGGCGCCGTCCTCACCGATGCGGGCAGCACGAAGGGAGCGATCGTCACCGAAATCGGGCAGCGCCTGCCGCCGGGCGTCGCCTACGTCGGCAGCCACCCGCTCGCCGGCTCGGAGAAGCGCGGCCCCGAGCACGCCCGCGCCGATCTGTTCCAGGACCGGGTAACCGTCGTCACGAAGGCGCCGTGGACCGACCCCCAGGCGCTGGAGCAGACCACGGGCTTCTGGCGCACGCTGGGGGCGCGCGTGCGGGTCATGGACCCGTGGGAGCACGACCGTGCCCTCGCCCTGACCAGTCACCTGCCGCACCTGCTCGCCGCAGCCCTGGCAGGGGTACTCCCGCCGGAGCTGTACGAGCTGACCGCCACCGGGTTCCGTGACACGACCCGCGTGGCCGCGGGCGACCCGACCCTGTGGACCGCCATCCTGGAACAGAATCGGTCCGCCATCCTCGAGGCGCTCGACCGGGTCGGGGCGCGCCTCGGCCAGTTCGAGGGCGCGCTGCGGGCCGGCGACGCCGCCACCGTCAGCGCTCTGCTCGCTCAGGGAAAGAGAGGTCGCGATGCTCTGGGAAGTTGAGATCAGTTCCGTCGGTGCCGATCCGGAGCTGGACCGCGTCCAGGCGGAGTATCGGCTGCTGACCCACCGCGAGGAACTGCAGGAGCTGCTCGGCAGTACCCGCGGCTACCTGCTCGAAGGGGAGCTGTCCCTGGACCAGGCCACGCGCCTCACGACCGAACTCCTCTGCGACCCGCTGGTCGAGGAGGCGGTGGTGAACTCCATCCCGCTGCCTACCGACAGGCCGCCCGGGGCGCTGCACTGGACGGTGTTGCTCAAGCCCGGCGTGATGGATCCGGCCGCCGACAGCGTGCGGGAGGCGGCGCGGACGCTCGGCGTGCCGCTGGAGTCGGTCCGGACGTTCCGCCGGTACGTCCTGGAGCCGGACGGCCTGGCGCCGCCGGACGAGGCCGCACTCCGCCGGGTCATCGCGAACGAGGCGATCGAGCAAATCGTCAGCGGCGAGCTGCACCTGGACCACCTGAAGCTCGGCCAGCCCTACACCTTCCGCCTCGTGGTGGTGCCGCTGCGCGGCCTGGACGACGAGGGGCTGCTGCGACTCAGCCGCGCGGGCCAGCTCTCGCTCAATCTCGCCGAGATGCACGCGATCCAGGCGCACTTCCGCGCACTCGGCCGCGACCCGACCGACGTGGAGCTGGAGACGCTCGCCCAGACGTGGTCGGAGCACTGCTCGCACAAGACGCTCAAGGGGCAGATCGATTTTAACGGGAAGCGGATCGACAACCTCCTCAAGGAAACGATCTTCGGCGCGACCCAGCAGCTGCGGCGGCGGCTTGGCGCGGACGACTGGTGCGTGAGCGTCTTCGAGGACAACGCCGGCGTGGTACGCTTCGACGAGAAGTACCACGTCTGCTTCAAGGTCGAGACGCACAACCACCCGTCGGCGATCGAGCCTTACGGCGGAGCGAACACCGGCCTCGGCGGGGTGATCCGCGACCCGCTCGGCACCGGCCTGGGGGCGAAGCCGGTGTGCAACACCGACGTCTTCTGCTTCGCCCCGCCCGACACCCCGCCGGAGGCGCTGCCGCCGGGCGTACTGCACCCGCGCAAGGTGATGCAGGGCGTCGTGGCCGGGGTGCGCGACTACGGCAACCGCATGGGCATCCCGACCGTCAACGGCGCCGTCGTGTTCGATCCGCGTTATCTGGGCAACCCGCTCGTCTACTGCGGCACGGTCGGGCTGATCCCGGTCGATCGCGCCCACAAGCGAACCGAGGCGGGCGATCTGATCGTGGCTGTCGGCGGGCGCACTGGCCGCGACGGCATTCACGGCGCGACCTTCTCCTCGATCGAGCTGACCGCCGAATCGGAGAAGGAGAGCGGCGGCTCAGTGCAGATCGGCAACGCGATCACCGAGAAGAAGGTACTCGACGTGCTGCTGCAGGCGCGCGACGCCGGCCTGTACCACGCGATCACCGACTGCGGCGCCGGCGGATTCAGCTCGGCGGTCGGCGAGATGGGCGAGAAGCTCGGCGCGACGGTCCACCTGGAGCGGGCGCCGCTGAAGTACGAGGGGTTGTCGTACACCGAGATCTGGATCTCCGAGGCACAGGAGCGGATGATCCTCGCCGTGCCGCCGGAGCGGTGGTCCGCGCTGGAGGCGCTGTGCAGGAGCGAGGACGTCGAGGCGACGGTCCTGGGCACCTTCGAGGCGACCGGCCAGCTGCGTCTGCATTACCGCGGGCATCAGGTGGCCGACCTGGCGATGGCGTTCCTGCACGACGGCCGCCCCCCCGTGGTGCGTCAGGCGGTTTGGCCCCCGCACCCCCCCTCCCCCCTCGTGGGGGAGGGGG
>JADLBT010000271.1 GCA_020847555.1 Gemmataceae bacterium | reverse complement strand
GTCGAGGATTCCGTCGCCGGGCCGCACAGCATCATCCAGCACGATCCCAGCGAGAGCAGGGCGGCCAGCAGATGCCGCCGCGACCAGCCGGCGCGCCGGCCCGCCATGCAGAGCCCCGCCGCCGCGGCCCCCGCCGCCAGCTGGAGCCCCAGGTACACGTCCCGACTGATGGGCAGCTGGACCCGCCGGCACAGCAGCCACAGATCCCGATACCCGTTCACCAGCGGCGCGTTGGTTCGGTCGTCGGCGCCGAGCTGGGCCACCCACTCGTGGTACTGTGCGGCCACGTACTCCGGCCGCTGCAGCACCAGCGGGGCCGCGAACCCGACCGCCAGGGCCAGCGCCAGCCGCGGGCCGAACCGGCGCGGGTAGACCGCTGCCAGGAGCAGGCCGACCGCCAGCGGGTAGCCCTTGAACAGGCACGCCCCGGTCACGCAGGCCGCCGCCAGGTTCCAGCGCCGCCGCGCCACCCCGGCCACCGCCGCCAGCAACAGGGCCGCCACCAGCGGGTTGCTCTGGCCGTTGTTCAGACTGCCCACCGACAGCGGCACGAGCAGCAGCCACAGAGCCGCCCGGCGTTCGCGCGACAGGCCGGCCCACCCGGGCAGCACCGCCGCGCAGCACCACGCGAACGCCCCGAGGTACGCGCCGGCGTTCAGCAGCCGCCACAAACAGCCGCCGATTCGGTCCGGCAGCAACCCCAGCGGGGCGAACGCGGCGGCGACGGCCGGAGTGTAACGGAAGCGATCCAGGCCGTCCGGTCCTTCCGGTTCGGGGTACAGCCCATCGGCCTGGAGCCAGCGGCGGCCGGCCTCCGCGAAAATCGGGTAGACGCTGTTTGCTCCCGGGCTGACGAGGACGCGCCCGCACACAACCAGCACGGCCACCGCCCACGCGGCAGCCGCCACCCACCCCCAGACATCACGCGCCGTCCCCATGCTTCCAAAGCCCACGGGCGGCGCCTCGTGAGGCACCTCTTCGGCACTTGATCCACGGGACGTCACCCGTGGGCCTTGCCGATATCGGCTCCAGACGTCACGCCGCATGTGATGGTCCCGACCCGGTTACCCGAAAGAGTTCCGACGGGGCTGTCAGCCGGAACCCCGCCCGCCGCCACGCCGCGGGGAAGCTCGGCTCGGTCAGCCGGTGCATTTCGTGGACGCGCCGCTGCACGCCTCCATCCGTCGGCGTGCAATCGCGGTCGATCAGCGTCCCGTCCCAGTAACCGGGGTGACACACCAACTCGACCACCCGCCCGGGCGCCCGCTCCAGCCAGCGCGGCAGGAACACCGGGTCCGCAACGCAGGGCGGGTTGGTAATCCCAATTAGCCAGTCGTTCCCCGGGAAGCCGAGAGCCTCCTGACGGCGCGCGTCGCGCCGCCCCAGCCAGGACAGCACGAACCGCTTGCCCCGCGCTCCCGGGACGCGCGCCAGCAGCCCCCACGGCTCGCGGATGCGGCGCAGATACGGCAGCGGCGCGCGGCGGGCGAGCACGTCCCGCAGGACGTCGCCCACCGGCCGGAACACCTGGACGTGCTGATGCGAGTTCACCATGCCCGGAAGGCGTCCGACCAGGTCGGCGAACCGCTCCAGCTGGGCCGTCAGCTCGGCCTCGACCTCGTCGGCACAGATCCGGCCGAGGACGATCCGGCGGAGGAACTGGCCCAGCGACCAGAACTCGCCGCCGGGCCTGACCAGGCTGGGGAGGCGGGCCGCCGGCAGGACCGGCCGGTCGAGCGTCAGGCACGGGTGCCAGCCGAGTTCCATCGGCTCGCCCGCCTGCCGCCAGGCACGCACCGCCCGGTCTGCGTAGGGAGAATTGACGAGCAGGACCGAACAGGTGATCAGCCGCTGGGCGGCCAGGTCGAGGATGCCCTGCGAGACGGCCGGCCCGATGCCGAAATCGTCGGCGGTGACGATCAGGTAGCGGTTATCGTCCACAGTTGCCCCCCACAATCTCTGCTTTCGGTCCCGTGGCTGTCGGTAGCGCGTCCAACCCCACACACCACGGGCCGAGGAGCACCCCACCGGCCTCCTGGTCCGGTGCAACCAGTTGTTCTCCGTCGGGGCGCCACGTCCGCCAGGCCCGGCGGATCCGCAGCAGCTCGCGCAGCATCCGGGCCATGCTGCGCAGCCCGGTCGTGCTGGCCGAGTCCTCGTACCGGACATGCACCGGAACCTCGGCCACGCGCAGGCCCAGGCACGCGCAGGCCGTCAGCAGCTCGCAGTCGAACTCGAACCCGCAGGTCCGCAGGTGCGGCAACAGCCGCTCGGCCGCCGACGCGGTCAGACCCTTCAGCCCGGCCTGGGTGTCGGTCTGCGTCACCGGGAGCAGGAACCGCACCAGCCCTGAGAACAGCCAGCTTTGCAGGTATCGCCGGTAGGCGTACCCCTGAAGGCGGGGGGGCAGCGTCATCCGGCTGTCCGGGTGGGTGCGCGAGGCGATGGCGACGTCCGCGCCGGCCCGCAGCGCCCCGATCAGGCGGCGGATGTCGTCGAATCCGTAGGCCAGGTCAATATCGGTGAAGACGCGCCAGCGGCCGCGCGCCGCCCGCAGTCCCTGGCGGACGGCGTAGCCCTTGCCGCGGTTGGGAGCGTGGGCGAGGACGCGAACTCGGCCGGCCTCGGCGCGCGTGAGCCGCTCCAGCAACTCCGGCGTGCCGTCCGTGCAGCCGTCGCAGACGAACAGGATTTCCCAATCGTCGGCGGCGGTGCGCAGGAAGTGGCGGAGTTCGTGCCAGGTCCGCTCCACGCGCCGGGCGGCGTTGTAGGCCGGCAGCACCAGGCTGGCCAGCCCGCCGAGAGCCCCGCGTTCGGACGTGGCGACCTGCATGTCTGCTCTCCGCGTCGGGGAGCGGTGCCCGCCGAGGCCGGACCTGCTCCCGTGCCGCACTAACCTTTCCCCTCGTATCGGCAGAGGGCGTCTACCAGAAGGACCGAAAAGGGTCAAGAGAGCCCACAACGGAGAACAGGCGCTACAGGAACCCTGCGCGGCCGGCGGGGGCAGTGCGGGGTAGGGGGGGGAGGGCGCCTGGGCAGGGCACCCCTATTTTCCCGTCGGGTTGTTGGCCAGGTGCCGGAACGTGGCCTAGAGTTGAGCAGCAACGGCGGCTGTCAGCTTTGGTGACAGCCACGGGGGCAAGCCCTCGCGTCGCGCCTGGATCGCAACGCCTTTCATCCTCGAAAGGGCAAACCCGCCGAAAGGCGGCGACGCAAAGCCATGGGCCTTCGGCCGGGCGGTCTCTCGCCCGGGTCCGGTGGCTGCCAGGCTGCCGAAGGGACGAGTCAGGCGAAGAGCCCGTCCGTCCCGCGACCCACGGCGGCAGGAGCCGTACGAGGTCGTACCGGATCCAGGGCCTCTACCACAGAGGTACATGGGGGCTTGCCCTGCTTTCCTTTCCCTCCTGCACATCTTGGCCGGCGCAGCGCCACGCCGCACCCACCGAAACCTGCGCGAGGAGTCGCACGCCGGGCAGGACCACGCTATGTCATCGCCTGGTTGGTGTCTGCGGGACACCTATTGGACAGCAGGCTCCTTTTGTCGTATAAACGTCTCTGCCCCTGCCTGCCGGGGGCTCCCCCCAGTTGCCACGCCCGGATAAAATCACCCGGTCGAGCGCACCAGCGCGCCGACCGCAGATGACGCACTGTTGTCGCCCCTGTTCCGTAGCTCGAAAGGAGCAACCATGCGTTGGGCACTCTCTCTGCCCGTCTGCGGTATCCTGGCCCTGGCGGTCTCCGGACCGACCACTTCCCCCGTCCACTCGGCCCAGGACAAGGTAGACAAGGCCGCCCTGAAGCGTGCCCGCAAACAGGTGCGCATGCTCGACGACATCTACAAGACGGCGATCGTGCTGATCACCGACAAGTACGTCAAGACGAAGAAGGACTACCCGGCCGGCCGGGCCGCCGTCCGATGGCTCAACGACATCGCCCAGAAGGGCCACCCGGAGGCTCGCCTCATCGACGTCAGCGGCGAACCGTACAACGCCGCCAATACCGCCACGGAGGCATTTGAAAAGGAGGGCGTCAAGCAGCTGAAGGCCGGCAAGGACTACTACGAGAAGGTGGTCGAGAAAAAGGGCAAGACGTACCTGCGCGCGATCACTGCGGTCCCCGTTGTGATGGATAAGTGCATCCTCTGCCACGAGAACTACAGGAGCGCGAAGAAGGGCGAGGCGATCGGCGCCATCGTCTACACCGTCCCGATCGAGTGATCGCCGGGGAAGCCCCGTCGCTTCATTCACTCACCAGCCCGGAGCGCCAGCGCCGGACACCCCAGGCGCCCATCGCGGGCGCTCCGGGCTGGTGAGTGCGCCAGCGCCGGGCCGGGACGAGCGCGGAACCCAAGGGACGCCCCCAGGATGCCACGCGAGAAGGTCAAGGCGACAACCATCGCCCTGCTGCTCACCGCCGCGCTGGCCGGGTTCATCGTGGTCGGGTCACGCAACCTGGCCCACTTCGACGCCGCCCTCGTCGGCTACACGTTCGCCACGCTCTTCGCTGCTTTTGGGATCGCGTACCGCTACGCCATGTGGCTGCAGCGGCCGCCGACCGCGCTGTACTGGCGGCGCGGGTGGCAGGCGTTCTTTCGCTCCGGCAGCCTGCTGAAGAATGTCGGCCGGCTGCTGCAGCGTCTCGGCAGCAGTTTCGCCGTCAACCGCTTCATCTGGCGGCGCGGCTGGCAGCGCGGGGCTGCCCACCTGCTGCTCATGTGGGGGTGCGTCGTCGCCGCCGCCATCACGTTTCCCCTCGTCTTCGGCTGGATCCACTTCGCCACCCTGCCCGACGATCTGACCTGGTATCGCGTCTACGTGTTCGGCTTCCCGACCTTCGCCTTCCCAATCGACTCGGCGCTCGGGTTCTTCATCTTCCACGGGCTGGTGTGGGCGTCATTCCTGGTGATCGCGGGGGTGATGCTGGCGATGCGGCGGCGCATGCGCGACCACGGCGCTGCCGCTCTGCAGCAGTTCGGCGAGGACGTTCTGCCGCTGGTTCTGCTGTTCGCCATCAGCGTCACCGGGCTGATGCTGACCGCGAGCTACACCTGGATGAAGGGCTACGCCTACGACTTCCTCGCCATCCTGCACGCGATCACGGTGATCTTCACCCTCCTGTGGCTGCCGTTCGGCAAGTTCTTCCACATCGTGCAGCGGCCGGCGCAGCTGGGGGTGAGCTTCTACAAGGACTGGTGCCGGGAGGGCGAGCAGGCCCGCTGCCGCCGCTGCCGCGAGCCGTTCGCGGCTCGACTGCACGTCGAGGATCTCGCCCGCGTCGAGCACGCCCTGGGCTACCGCTACGAGCTGGCCGGCGGGGGGCACTACCAGGAAATCTGCCCGCCTTGCCGTCGCAAGCTCCTGGGCGTGGCGCAGGGGCGGCTGTGGGAGGCGCGCCACGACGGAGGGGAGACGGATGGCCACGCTGCCGGCTGACCCGCAGGCGATCATCGACCAGTTCGGGCCGCACCGGGCCTACGCCTCGGGGGTGCGGCTGCGGACCGCCATCGAGCCGGACCGGCTGGTGAAGACGCACTGCTGCTTCTGCGGCCAGCAGTGCGGCATCCAGCTGAAGGTCAAGGACAACGAGGTGATCGGCTTCGAGTCGTGGGAGGAGTTTCCGTTCAATCGCGGCACGCTCTGCCCCAAGGGTGTCAAGCGCTACCTGCAGGACTCGCATCCCGACCGCCTGCTCAGCGCCTACGCTCGCGACCCGTCCGCTCCCGGCGGCTTCCGCGCACTCGGTTACGACGAGGCGATTGGGCGCGTCGCGGCGGCGATCCAGCGCATTCAGTCGGCCCACGAACCGGACGCCTTCGCCGTGCTAACCGGGGCGAGCCTGACGACCGAGAAGGCGTACCTGATGGGCAAGTTCGCCCGGGTGTGCCTGAAGACGAAGCACATCGACTACAACGGCCGGCTCTGCATGGTCAGCGCCGCGGCCGGGAACAAGAAGGCGTTCGGCATCGATCGCGCTGCCAACTCCTGGGCCGATATCCAGCAGGCGAAGGTCGTCTGGATCAGCGGAACCAACGTCGCCGAGTGCGCCCCAATCACAACGAATTACGTTTGGCAGGCCCGCGAGCACGGCGCCCGGATCATCGTCGTCGATCCGCGCATCACGCCGCTGGCGCGCACCTGCGACCTGTTCCTGCCGATCAAGCCGGGCCGCGACATCGCTCTGTTCAACGGCGTGCTGCACCTGATGATCGAGCACGGCTGGCTCGACCACGAGTTCCTCGCGGCGCATACGGTCGGCTTCGACGCGGTCGCCGCGCACGTCAAGGAGTGGACGCCCCGGCGGACGGCGGAGGTGACGGGCATCGCGGAGAAGGCGATCCGCCAGGCGGCCGAGTGGTGGGGCACAGCCCCGACGAGCTTTCTGCTGCACGCCCGCGGCATCGAACACCACACCCACGGGGTACAGAACGTGCTCGGCGCCATCAACATGGTGCTGGCGTCGGGGCGGATTGGCCGGCCGGGGTGCGGGTACGCGACGATCACCGGTCAGGCCAACGGCCAGGGCGCCCGCGAACACGGCCAGAAGTGCGACCAGCTTCCCGGCGGCCGCGACATCGAGAAGGACGAGGACCGCGCCCACGTCGCCAGGGTCTGGGGCATTTCCCCGGCGGAGTTGCCGCGGGCTGGCGTGGACGTCTACGAGCTGTTCCGCAAGGTTGGCACCGGGGAGGTGCGCGGCCTGCTGAGCATCTCCTTCAACCCCAAGGTGTCTCTGCCGGACAACGGCTTCATTACCCGCATGCTCGACCAACTCGAGTTCTACGTGGCCATCGACTTCTTCCTGAACGAGACGGCCCGCCACGCCGACATCGTCCTGCCTGGCTCGCTGCAGGAGGAGGACGAGGGCGTCGTGACGAACACCGAGGGTCGCGTCATCAAGATCAACCAGGCGGTGGACCCGCCCGGCGAGGCGCGGCAGGACTGGCGCATCATCCAGGACATCGCCCGCGCGCTCGGCCGCGAGCATGGCTTCACGTTTGCGTCGGCGGGCGCGATTTTCCAGGAATTGCGGCGCGCGTCGGCGGGCGGCGTGGCCGACTACGCCGGCATCACTTACGAGCGCATCGAGAGAGAACAAGGCGTCTTCTGGCCGTGCCCGGCGGAGGACCACCCAGGGACGCCGCGGCTGTTCGAGCCGGGGTCGTGGAACTCGGTGGCGAAGGGGGCCGGGCCGTTCTACTTCCCCGACGGCAAGGCCCGCTTCAACGTGGCGCCGTACACGCCGCCAGCCGAGGATGTCGATGCAGACTACCCGGTGATCCTGACGACGGGCCGGGTGGTCAGCCAGTACCTGTCGGGGACGCAGACGCGGCGAATCGGGCCGCTGGTGGACCAGTATCCCGAGCCGCGTCTGGAGATGCACCCGCAGCTCGGCCGCAAGCTGGGCCTGGCCGACGGCGACTGGGCGGTCATCGAGTCGCGGCGCGGACAGTGCGTTCTGCGCGTGCAGGTGGTGACGACGATCCGGCCGGACACGGTGTTCGTACCGTACCACTGGGCAGGGCCGAAGAGTATCAACCAGGTGACCATCGCGGCGCAGGATCCGATTTCGAAGATCCCCGAGTACAAGGTCTGCGCGGTCCGCATCCGCAAGGCAGACGGGCCGCCGGAGTACGCAGCGCGGCTGGAGCCGCAGCAGTAAGGAATCGGCCACAGCTGAACACGGATGAACACGGATCAGACTGGAAGGAAGCGGGAACCAGTCTGGAAGGGGAGCGCCTTTCGTTGACCCATCCGCTCCTTGTCTTTATCTGCGTTCATCTGCGTTCATCTGTGGCCAATACATTGTGGAGGTAGCCGTGGTCCCTGCGGAGAAACGCTTCTTCATGGACCCCAACCGTTGCATCGGCTGCCAGGCGTGCGTGCAGGCGTGCAGCGAGTGCGACACCCACAAGGGGCACTCGCTGATCCAGCTGGAGACCGTCGATCGACCGCACTCGGTCCAGACGGTCCCGATCGTCTGCCTGCACTGCGAGTCGCCGACCTGCGCCGAGGTCTGCCCGGCGGATGCGATCAAGCGGACCGGCGACGGCGCCGTGCAGACGGCCCGCAAACCGCGCTGCATCGCCTGCAACAACTGCGTGCTCGCCTGCCCGTTCGGCATCCCCAAGATGATGACCGACTTCGAGCTGATGATGAAGTGCGACCTGTGCTACGACCGCACGTCCGCCGGCAAGAAGCCGATGTGCGCCACCGTCTGCCCCAGCGGCGCCCTTTTCTACAGCACCTTCGAGGAGGTCGAGCAGCTGCGGCCGCGCTCCGTCCCGGTCAATCGCTTCCGCTTCGGCGAGCAGACGATCACCACCCGCGTCCAGATGATGGTGCCGCGCGCCCGCGACGTGCCGCACGTCGATGTCACCGCCGCCATGCATGAGCCGCCGGTCGGCTGGAGCGTGCCGCTGAACGTCCTGACCGACGCCCCGATCCCCGAGGAGAGTGTCCGATGAGCGAGCCCGAGCGCGAACAGTACACCGTCCCCCCCGACGGCCGGCCCGATGCCGAGCAACCGCCCTGGCGGCAGGACTTTCCGATCGACTGGCCGCAGGACCACTACGTCGCCCGCCGCGACTTCACCAAGTTCCTGGTCCTGACCAGCCTGGCGTTCGTCGTCGGCCAGTTCTGGATCGGCTTGCGCAACCTGTTCCGCCGTCGCCCCGGCGAGTGGCCGGAGCAGCGGGTCGCCAGCGTGGCGGACCTCGACCGCGCCGGCGGCGTGCTCACGTTCACCTACCCCGACGAGTACGAACCGTGCATCCTGCTGCGGACCGGGCCGGATTCGTTCGTCGCCTACGGGCAGAAATGCACGCACCTGTCCTGCGCCGTGACCCCGGAGGTCGCCCAGGGGAAGCTGCGTTGCCCGTGCCACCACGGCTACTTCGACCTGGCGAACGGCCGGCCGATCCAGGGCCCCCCGCGCCGGCCGCTGCCGCGCGTTGCGATCGAGCGGCGCGGCGAGTACCTGTATGCGACCCGCCTCGAGGAGCGGACCGTATGAAGCGCCCCTTCACACGTGAGCAGCGAAGCACGATCATCTACGGCATGCTGTGCCTGGTGCTGATCCTGGTGATCCTCCAACTGTGGCTGCTGACGGCGACCATGAACGCCTACCTGGGCGGCGACGCGGACGTGATCTGGCCGGCGGCGCTGGCCAGCCTGATCTGCCTGCTGCTCAACCTCGGGCTGCTCCGCTACCTCTACGCGATTGAGCGCCCGCGGGACTCCTGACCCCGCCCTTCTCCACGCACGCCCCGGCACCGGCCGGTGGTTGTGGAAAAAGGTTGGCATTCCGGGACGGCGGCCCTTACCATCATGGGGAGGGGGTCCGCAGCTACCACCGCCCCGGAGGAATTCCCATGATCGCCACCGCTCCGCACTGGTGCCTCGAAACGCAGGAGAGCGGCCAGATCCTCGTGATCCGGTTCGCCGGCCGCCAGGTCCGTCTCGGCGAGCAGCACCTGCGTCTGGCCGATGAGTACCTGTTCGGTCCCGGGTTGGACGTCGGCGGACGCGAGGTCGTGCTCGACCTGGAGAACGTGGCGTGCGTGGCCAGTACCGCCCTGGCCTGGCTGGTGCGCCTGAACGAGAAGATCGCCGCGGCCGACGGTCACCTGCGTCTCGACGCGGTCAGCCCGCACCTGCACGAGGTGCTGGAAGTGACGCAACTCCACCGGGTGCTCGACGTCCACTGACCCGGGCGGGTGCCGGGCGGCTCCCGGCACTGCGGCGCAGGCAATTCGTCCGTTCTCGGCAGTCGTCATCATGATTTCCCGCCATCACCTCGCTGGCCTGCTCGGTGTGGCCGCGCTCCTGGTCGGCCTCCCGCTGCTCGGGGCGGACGAGCGGCTCAAGGGCATCGCCTGCCGCTCCGTCCACCTGCGCTACCCCGCGCCCGCGGGCACCGCGTTCTACAACGAGGTGACCGTGACGCAATCCGCGCCGGGGACGTACTTCGCCGTGTGCGGGTGGAACAAGGGGTACTACGGCATTCAGGAACTGGGCAACGGCAAGAAGCTGCTCATCTTCTCTGTCTGGGACTCCAGCCAGAACGACCCCAAGGCGGTTGCGAAGGAGAAGCGCGTACAGCTTTTGCACCGGGATGAGGCAGTGCGCGTCGGCCGCTTCGGCGGGGAAGGGACCGGCGGGCAGTCGTTCCTCGACTTCGACTGGAAGGTCGGCCAGACCTACCGTTTCCTGGTGACGGCCACCCCCGCTGGCGAACGGACCGAGTACGCCGGCCACTTCTACCACCCGGACCGGAAGGCCTGGGCGCATCTCGTCACCTTCTCGACCCTCACCGGCGGGCGCCCGCTCGGCGGCTACTACTCGTTCGTCGAGGATTTCAAGCGGAACAAGGTTTCCGCCACGAAGGCGCGTGTGGCGTCCTTCGGGAACGGGTGGGTGAGGACTCAGCCGGGGCGCTGGGTCGCGCTGACCCGCGCGCAGTTCACTGCCGACAGCAACCCGGCGACGAACATTGATGCCGTCGTCAAGAACGGCCGGTTTCTCCTCGCGACCGGCGGCGCGACCCGGAACACCGGCGTGAAGCTGCGGCAGACGCTCGAACTTCCCGCGAAGGAACAGCGAACCCCGCCGACAGGGCTGCCCCTCGCGCAGCCGACGTCTCCCCGGGGGTGACACTCACCTCCCATCCCCTCAAGAGCCCGCCGCCCCGGCAGCGCAGGATCCCTGGAAGGGGATTCAAACCCCGCAGGAGGGGGCCGGAGCCGGCTCCTACGGGGTTTGGCGGCTGCGGGCTTGCAGGAGGGAGTTCCGTCCCCCGATCCTCACGAGATTGCCGGACGGAGCCGGCTCCTACTTCGCCGGACGGAGCCGGCTCCTACGGGGTTTGAAACGACCTGTCAGCGGAGTGTGCCATGAGCGACGACCCCTCTCCCCTGGCCGACTTCGCGGGCGTCGCGCGTCTGTTCCCGTTGCCGAACCTCGTGTTCTTCCCGCACGTGATGCAACCGCTGCATATCTTCGAGCCGCGCTACCGGGAAATGACGGCCGACGCCCTGGCGGCCGATCGGCTAATCGCGCTGGCCCTGCTCCGGCCGGGGTGGGAGCCCAACTACGACGGCAAGCCGGCCATCTACCCGGTTGCCTGCCTGGGCCAGATCGTCGCCGAGCAAATGCTGGACGACGGCCGCTACAACCTGCTGCTGCGCGGGCTGAGCCGGGTGCGCGTGCAGGAGGAGGTGGCGCAGGGGAAGTTGTACCGCAGCGCCCGCGTCGAGTTGCTGGAAGACCGGCCGGCCGCCGAGGGCAAGGCGGCGCGGAACCTGCTGGCCCGGACCATCGCCGACTGGATCCCGGACAAGGGTCCGGTCCGCGAGCAGTTCCGCAACCTGCTCCGGAGCCAGTTGCCGCTCGGGCCGCTGTCGGACATCGTCGCGTTCACGTTGTCGCTCGAACTGGAGGTGAAGCAGCGGTTGCTGGAGGAACTGGACGTCGGCCGGCGCGTGACCTTGCTGCTGAAGCACCTCGGCGACCGCTCGCAGAAGAAGCCGGCCGCGCAGGCGGAAGCGCGCAAGTTCCCGCCGAACTTCAGCGCCAACTGACAGCGGTTTGACTCCCACGCGGTCCATCCATACGTTTATCGTGATGTCGCGCCAGCTGTTACTCCAGGGGAGGTAGTTTACATGCAAGAACGCGCAAACGCCGTCACGTTCAAGGGCAACCCGCTGACGCTCATCGGGCCGGAACTGAAGGCCGGCGACCAGGCGCCCGACTTCGCCTGCGTCACCCAGGGGCTGGAAATCGTCGGACTCGGCAAGACGCCCGCGAAGGCCCGCCTGTTCAGCGTTGTTCCGTCGCTCGACACCCCCGTCTGCAGCGCCCAGACCAAGAAGTTCGAGGAGAGCCTGGCGGCGCTGAAGGACCGGGTCGCCACCTACACCGTGAGCCTCGACCTGCCGTTCGCGCAGAAGCGCTTCTGCACGAGCGAGAACATCAGCAACATGCAGACGCTGTCGGACGTCCACGACCAGTCGTTCGGCAAGAGCTACGGCGTGCTGCTCAAGGGCCTGCCGATCCCGCTGCTGGCCCGGTCCATCTTCGTCGTCGATAAGAACGGCAAGATTGCCTACGCCGAGTACGTCAAGGAAGTGACCGAGCACCCCAACTACGAGAAAGCCATCGGAGCCCTCAAGGCTGCTGCCGGCTAGCGCAGGGCCAGGGTCGGCTCCTGGCGGAAGAGGGCAATCAAAGCCCACGGGCGGCGGTCCGTGGACCAGGTTACCGAAGACCTGGCCCACGGGTCGCCGCCCGTGGGCTTTGTGAATGCCTTCCTCCACACCAGCAGGGAACCACTCGCTGTCCCGTGTCCGCCGCAAACCTCCGTCAAGTCGCTCGCGCGGACTGGCGAAAGCCCGGCGCACCCATATGGTGAGGGCGAGGTCGAACGACTCGTCCCGCGAGGGCACTTCCGTGCGCACAACCTCTCTGCCGGTGCTGCTGGTCCTGTCGGGTGTCGTCCTGGGCGGCCTGCTCCCTGCCGCGGCGCAGGAGGCGGGCGAGCCGTTCGACGTGGTCCTCGCCAACGGCCGCGTCCTCGACCCGGAGTCAGGACTCGATGGCGTGCGCCACGTCGGCATCCGGGGGGACAAGGTCGCGCTCCTCTCGACAAAACCGCTGAAGGGCAAGGTGGTGGTGGACGCGCGGAGCCTCGTCGTGGCGCCGGGCTTCATCGACCTGCACGCCCACGGACAACAGCTGCCGGCGGCGCGGATGCAGGCGTTCGACGGCGTGACGACCCACCTGGAGCTGGAGTCGGGCATCCTGCCGGTGCGCGCGTTCTATGCCCAGCGGGCGAAGGAAGGCCGACCGATCAACTACGGCGCGTCGTCCGGGTGGGCCCACGCCCGGGTCGCCGTCCTGCAGGGCCTCGAACCGGACGGGTCGCTCCGGTTCATGTTGAAGGCGTTCGGCCTGAAGGAGTGGACGCAGCGGCCAGCGACCGAGGAGCAGGCCAGGCAGATCCTGGCGCGCGTCGAGCAGGGGCTCAGGGAAGGCGCTATCGGCATCGGGATGCTGGCCGGCTACGCGCCCGGGTTCGGCCACAAGGAGAACTACCAGGTCCACAAACTGGCGGCGCGGTACGGCGCGCCAACGTTCATCCACGTCCGCTACATGGGGATGATCGAGCCGGAGAGTTCGTTCGCCGCCTATCAGGAGGTGGTCGCGATGGCGGCGGCGAGCGGGGCGCACGTCCATGTCTGCCACTTCAACAGCACGAGCCTGCGCGACATCGACCTGTGCGCCCGCCTCGTCGCCGACGCCCAGAAGCGCGGCCTGAAGGTGACGACCGAGGCATATCCCTACGGCACCGGCTGGACCGGCATCAACGCCGCGTTCCTGCGCCGGCCGGACTGGCAGAAGCACATGGGCATGGACTACAGCGACCTGACGTACCTCAAGACAGGGGAGACGCTGACCCGGGAGCGCGTCGAGGAGCTGCGCAAGACCGACCCCGGCGGCTCGATCCTGCTGCGCTTCCTCGACCCCGAGGGCAAGCCGGGCGACCAGGCGCTGCTGGACCGATCGGTGCTGTTCCCCGGCGGGGCGATCGCGTCCGACGGCGGCGACTGGGAGGTCGATGGCAAGGCGGTGACGGGCGACGTGTGGCCGTTGCCGGCGAAGGCGGTTGCGCATCCGCGTGCGGCCGGGACGTTCTGCCGCATCGTCGGCCGCTACGTCCGCGACCGCAAGGCTCTGACCCTGATGGACGCCGTCCGCCGCTGCTCCCTCATCCCGGCGCAGATCCTGGAGGCGAGTGTGCCGCAGATGAGGACGAAGGGACGCATCAAGCCCGGCGCCGACGCGGACCTGGTCGTCTTCGACCCGAACACGGTCGCCGATCGCGCGACCTTCAAGCAGCCGCTGCAAACGTCGGCTGGCATGCGGCACGTGATCGTCAACGGCACGTTCGTCATCCGCGACGGGGAACTGGTGCGGACCGCGGCCCCCGGACGGCCGATCCGGCGGACGGTCGGAAAGGTGCCAACGCCCGGCCGCGGTTGATTGGGGGTAGAGATCTCGGCCCGACGGAGTCGCGTCCCCATGTCCACGCACGAGCAGGCCGACCCCGCCAGGGAACGCCGGGCCGTCCTCGAAGCGATCGTCGCCAGCACGGTCGGCACCACCATCGAGTGGTACGATTTCTTCCTGTACGGGACCGTCGCGGCCCTCGTCTTTCCCCGACTGTTCTTCCCGGACTTCGACCCGGTGACCGGCCTGTTCCTCGCCTTCGGCACCTTCACCGCCGGGTTCCTGGCCCGGCCGGTCGGCGGCGTCATCTTCGGCTACCTGGGCGACCGGGTCGGCCGCAAGTCGTCCCTCGTTGCCACCCTGCTGCTGATGGGCGTCAGCACCTGTCTCATCGGCGTGCTGCCGACCTACAAGCAAATCGGCATCCTCGCCCCGCTGCTGCTGACGCTGTTGCGCGTCCTCCAGGGCATCGGCGTGGGCGGCGAGTGGGGCGGGGCGGTGCTGCTGGCGCTGGAGTCGGGGCACCGCGGGAAACGCGGGCTCTACGCCAGCTGGCCGCAGGCGGGGGTGCCACTGGGGCTGCTCGCCTCGACCGGCGCGGTCGCCCTGTTCGAGGGACTGCTGTCCGAGGAGGACTTCCTCGCCTGGGGGTGGCGTGTACCGTTCGCCTTCAGCGCCCTGCTCATCCTCGTCGGCCTGCTCATCCGCACGCGCATCACCGAGACGCCGCTGTTCCGGCAACTGCAGCAGACCGACCGGGTGGCGAGCGCCCCGGTGTCGGAGGTGATCCGGCGGCACTGGCGCGAGATCCTCCTGGCGGCAGGCGCCCGCGTCGTCGAGAACGCGAGCTTCTATCTGTTCACCGCCTACGCCCTCGCCTACGCCAGGCAGGAACTGCAGGTCGATCCCGGCGTGGTGCTGCTGGCGGTCAACGTGGCGGCGGCGGTCGAGTTCTTCACCATCCCGCTGTTCGGCGTGCTGTCAGACTATCGCTCGCGGCGGGGCGTCTATGCGTTCGGGTGCATCTTCCTGATCTTCTTCGCGTGGCCGTATTACGAGCTGCTGGCGACGCGCAGCCCGGTGTGGATCGTCGTCGCCACGGTGATCGCCCTCGGGATCGGGCATGCGTCCCTCTACGCCGTGCAGGCGTCGCTCATCCCCGAGCTGTTCGGCACCCGGCTGCGCTACAGCGGAGCCTCGATCGGCTCTCAGCTGGCAGCGCCGCTCGCGGGCGGACTGGCCCCGCTCATCGCCACCGCCCTGCTCCAGCTCGCGCCGGGGCAGCGCTGGCCGCTGGCGGCATACATCGCCCTGCTCGCCCTCGTCTCGCTGGCGTGCGTGCTGCGCCTGGCCGAGACGTCGCGCCGCTCCCTGGAGGAACGCATGTACGGGCCGGGCGAGGACGGCGCGTTCTGCAGCAAGGAGGACGCGCGATGAACGACCCCGTCTCACTTCGCTCGGTGCTGGCCGAGATGCCCGAACTGGCCCCACTGGACGAGTACAACCACCGGCTGCTGAACGAGGTCCACCCGCCGGACTGGCAGAACCCGACCCCCACCGAGCGCTATCACCTCGTGGTCCTCGGCGCCGGGGCGGCCGGCCTGGTGACGGCGGCGGGGGCGGCCGGCCTGGGTGCGAAGGTGGCGCTGGTCGAGAAGAAGCTGATGGGCGGCGACTGCCTCAACGTCGGCTGCGTGCCGTCGAAGGCGCTGCTCCGGGCGGCGCGTGCCGCGGCGGACGTGCGCGATGCTGGCCGCTACGGGGTCCGCGTCCCGCCGGGCGTCGCGGTGGACTTCCCCGCCGTCATGGAGCGGATGCGCCGACTGCGCGCGCAGCTCAGTCCCCACGACGCCGCCCGGCGCTTCCAGGGTCTGGGCGTGGACGTGTTCCTTGGCCACGGCCGGTTCGTCGGCCCCCGCGCCGTCGAGGTGGACGGCCGGACGCTGCACTTCGGGCGGGCCGTGATCGCCACCGGCGCGCGGGCGGCACAGCCTCCTATTCCCGGCCTGGCGGCGGCGGGTTACCTGACCAACGAGACGGTCTTTTCCCTCACCGACCTCCCGCCGCGCCTGGCGGTGATCGGCGGCGGGCCGATTGGGTGTGAGCTGGCGCAGGCGTTCGCGCGCTTCGGGGCGAAGGTTACCCTGCTGCAGCGCGCCGACCGCCTTCTGCCGCGCGAGGATCCCGACGCCTCCCGCCTCGTCGAGGCGGCGCTGCGGCGCGACGGCGTGGCCGTGCGGCTCGGCTGCCGGATCACCGAGGCCAGGGTGGCGGGTTCCGCGAAGGTGCTGGTGGTCGATGCCGGGGGCGAGCGGACCGAGATCGCCGCGGACGCCATCCTGGTCGGCGCGGGCCGGACTCCCAACGTGGAGGGGCTGAACCTCGAAGCGGCCGGGGTCGCGCACGACCGCAACGGGGTGCAGGTCAACGACCGCCTGCGGACCGGCAACGCGCGGATCTATGCCGCGGGCGACATCTGTTCGCGGTATCGGTTCACGCATGCGGCCGACGCGATGGCCCGCATCGCCATCCAGAACAGCCTCTTTCTCGGCCGCGCCAGGGTCAGCGCGCTGGTCATGCCGTGGTGTACGTACACCGACCCGGAGGTCGCCCACGTCGGGCTGTCCGAGGCGGACGCGCGGGAGCGGGGCGTCGCGGTGCAGACGTTCGTGCAGGAACTGGCCGGCGTCGATCGGGCCATCCTCGACGGCGAGTCGGAGGGCTTCGTGAAGATCCACACGGCCCCGGGCAAGGACCGGATCCTCGGCGCTACGGTGGTGGCGCGTCACGCGGGCGACATGATCTCGGAGCTGACGCTGGCGATGGTCGGACGGCTGGGACTGCAGACGCTGGCGCGGACGATCCACCCTTACCCGACCCAGACTGAGGCGATGAAAAAGGTTGCCGACGCCTGCCACCGCACCCGGTTGACGCCCTTCGCGAAATGGCTCCTGGGGAAGTGGCTGATGTGGTTCCGTTGAGGGGGAAGTGGTTTGATGCGCCAGGGGTCCGCGCACGGATAAGAAGCTGTTTCAAAGCGCTGCGGGAGGGGGCTCCGGCCCCCGATCCTCACTCGTGGGAGGGGGCTCCGGCCCCCGAGAGTTGATATCGCCGGACGGAGCCCCCGTTTGGAAACAGCTTCTGAGCGGGGCCGCACCCGGCCGGTTCATTTGTCCGCGCCGGTTTTCGTGAGCTATAGTAGTTGCGACACCCGTCCCGGGAACTCCCTCGTGGACGTGCGCACGGGATGCCCCCTCTCCCGATGCCCGAATGCCTGACGACCTCCTTCGACTGCCGCCGGCCTGCTCGCCCGGACCGTTTGGCCGGGGTGCCGCCCAACAGACCGGACTGACCCATGCCGAGCAAACACGACGAACCGCTCGCCTCCAACCGCGCTGGCCTCGTAATGCTTCACGGCACCGCCGACCGGAGTTCGCGGCCGCTGGACCGGGACGTCACCGCGATCGGCAAGGCGAGCGGGTGCGACGTCCGCCTGGAAGCGCCCGACGTCTCCGGCCTGCACTGCCTCATCAGCCGCGGGGCCTGCGGCTTCCACTTGCGGGACTGCGGCAGCCGGGCCGGCATACGCCTCAACGGCGACATGGTCCGGGAAGCGACCCTCCACGACGAGGACATCCTGCAGGTCGGGCCGTTCAGCTTCCGCGTCCAGATCCCGGCCGGGGTGGGCGGCGCGCTCCCGCACCCCGCCGAGCAGCGCGTCTGGCGCCTGGAACGCTCGCGGCGCCGCCTGGCCCAGCTGGCGCTGACGCAGCGCCGCCGGCTGAACGCCCTCCGGCAGGAGGCGGCCGACGGCGAACCGGCCCGGTTAAACCGGGAGCTGTCCGCGCTGCGCGAGCGCGTCAAGGACCACGACCAGCGTGTCCGGCAGTTGCAGCAGGCCGAGCGTGAGGTGGCCAGGGACCGCGACCTCCTCGCTCGAGACGCGG
The DNA here is from genome assembly GCA_020847555.1 of Gemmataceae bacterium. Next base: position 357 of record JADLBT010000271.1, on the reverse strand, counting down.
CCGACCTCGACGCCCGGATGCAGCAGTCCGAGGACCAGCTGGCGAAGCGACTGGCCGACGCGGATGTGGACATCAACCGTCGGTGGGAGGAGTTCGACCAGCACTGCCGCCAGCGGGAGCAGACGCAGGCTGCGGCTGGCGCAGAACTCGACGCCCTCGCCGCGCGGCTGGAGGAACGGCAGGCGCAGCTCGCCGAGCAGGAACGCCGCCTGGCGGAGGAGCGGCAGCGGGCCGGGCCAGGGCAGGACACTCTCACCGCCCAGCTGGTCGAACTGCAGGCGCAGGTCGCCGAGCAGGAGGACCGTCTCGCCGAGGACCGGCAGCGGCTGGGGCGGGAGGCGGAACAGGTGCGGCACC
>JADLBT010000270.1 GCA_020847555.1 Gemmataceae bacterium | reverse complement strand
CAGGAGCCCATGACCTCGCTCAACCCCGTCCTCACCATCGGCCGCCAGATGACCGAGGCCCTCGAGCTTCACATGAACCTCCACGGCAAGGCCGCTCGCGACCGCGCCGCCGAGCTGCTGGAGATGGTCGGCATCCCCGAAGCTCGCGGCCGACTCGACGACTACCCCCACCAGTTCTCCGGCGGCATGCGCCAGCGCGTCATGATCGCCATGGCCATGAGCTGCAACCCCAAGCTCCTCCTCGCCGACGAGCCCACCACCGCCCTCGACGTCACAATCCAGGCTCAGATCCTCGAGGTCATGAACCGGCTCAGCCGCGAATTCGGCACGGCCGTCATCATCATCACCCACAACCTCGGCGTCGTGGCCCGCTACGCCGACCGCGTCAACGTCATGTACGCCGGTCGCGTCATCGAAACCGCCAGCGCCACGGAGCTCTACCAGAACCCTAAACACCCCTACACCGTGGGCCTCCTCAACTCCGTCCCGCGCCTCGACGAGACGCGCAAGGAAAAGCTCGTCCCCATCGAGGGTCTCCCGCCCGACCTTGCCCACCTGCCCGCCGGCTGCCCCTTCTTCCCGCGCTGCTCCTGGCGCGTTGAACACTGCAAGGAGGAATATCCTCCCTTCAAGCTCGTCGCCGAAAATCACTACGCCGCCTGCTGGGAAGCAGAGCGCGTACACCGGGAGGTGGCAGTTGGTGCAGCAAGCTAGCTCGTCGATCCGTCAGCGCGTCGGGACTATCGGCGAAACCCTCGTCGACGTTCAGAATCTCCAGGTCTACTTCCCCGTTTCCGCTGGCCTCATCTTTCAGCGCAAGGTCGCCGACGTAAAAGCGGTCGACGGCATCTCCTTCCAGGTCAAGCGTGGCGAAACCCTCGGCCTCGTGGGCGAATCCGGTTGCGGCAAGAGCACCTCCGGCAAAGCCATCCTCCAGCTCATACGCCCGACCGCCGGCCACGTCGGCTTCGAAGGTACTGACCTCACCAAGATCAAAGGGCGCGAGCTCCGCCGCTTCCGCCGCAAGATGCAGATGATCTTCCAGGACCCCTACGCGAGCCTCAACCCGCGCATGTCCGTCGGCAGCATCATCAGCGAGCCCATTACTATCCACCACCTCGCCGGCGGCCGCGAAAAGAAGGAACGCGTCCAGAACCTCCTCCAGACGGTCGGCCTCAACCCTTACTTCGCCAACCGCTTCCCGCACGAGTTCTCCGGCGGCCAACGCCAGCGCATCGGCATCGCCCGCGCCCTCGCCGTCGAACCCGACTTCATCGTCTGCGACGAGCCCGTCTCCGCCCTCGACGTCTCTATCCAGGCCCAGATCATCAATCTCCTCCAGGACCTCCAAGACCAGTTCAACCTCACCTACCTCTTCATCGCTCACGACCTCTCCGTCGTCCGTCACATCAGCGACCGCGTGGCCGTCATGTACCTCGGTCACATCATGGAGCTGACTGACCGCGACTCCATCTTCGCAAACCCGCTCCACCCCTACACCAAGGCCCTCCTCTCCGCCGTCCCCATCCCAGACCCCGCCATCGAGCGCAAGCGCGAGCGCATCATTCTCCTCGGCGACGTTCCGAGCCCGCTCCGCCCGCCCTCCGGCTGCGTCTTTCACACCCGCTGTCCCATTGCGATCGACGAATGCCGCACCCGCCGGCCGGACTGGCGCAACGTCGGCACGGCCGACAAAGAGCACTGGGTCTGGTGCCATCGCGTCTGAGCCCCGCTCAGACCATCGCCACTCAACGACGGGCTGGCCTCACCGCCAGCCCGTTCTCATGTCCGCCTCCGGCTCCCGTTCCCTTCCGCCCTCCGGGGTTCCCCCCGGCGGGCCCGTCACCATCGAAAGACATACCACTAGGGAGTCGGCGTCGCCGTCGCGAGCCCGCTCGTCGGCGTGCGCGTCGGTGTTCCGGGCGGCGGTGTGCGGCTGGGCGTCGGTGTCACCCTTGGCGTCCGTGTCGGTGTGGGCGTCGCAGTTGCGGTCGGTGTCGCCGTCGCCTCTGGCGTCAACGTGGCCGTGGGCGTCGCGGGCACGAGCGTGTGTGTTGCTGTCGCTATCGGTGAAGTGTTCGGCGTCGGCGTCGTCTCACCGCCGCCGCCGCTGCCGTTGTCGCGCAGAACCAGCACCGCCAAGGCTGCTATCCCCCCCGCTACCAGCAGCGTCGCCGCCACGAGCACCGTGACCAGCGCTGGATTCGTCCCTGCCGTCGGTGCGGGCCGGGCGATGCGGGCTGTCTGCCGGCGCACCGGGCGCACCGGGCGCGGACTGCCGACCGGCACGGGTGCGACCGGTGCGCCCCGTCCGCCGGCGTCCCGAGTCCTCCGGAGCGCCTCGCCCAGCGCCGCGGCCGTCTGGTAGCGCGCCTCCGGCACAGGTGCCAGAGCGCGTGCCAGGACCCGCTCCAGATCGACCGACGCCCACGGCGCAAACGTCCGCAGTGGCGCTGGCGCGCTAGCCAACCGCTGCCCGGCCAGCACCGCCGGGCTCGTCCCGGCGAACGGCAGTCGCCCCGCCACCATCTCGTAGATGGTCATCCCCAGCGCGTACACGTCCGTCCGCACGTCTGCTGTCGCCCCCTGCAGCACTTCCGGCGCCAGGTAGGCGATCGTACCCAGCACCTCCCGTGCCTGCTCGGGCGGCAGCGTGCGACCGAACGTCTCCGCCACGCCGAAGTCGACCGCCTTGGCCGTTCCGTCCTCCGTCACCAGGACGTTCTCCGGCTTTACGTCGCAGTGCACCACCCCCTGCTGGTGGGCGTAGTGTAGCGCTGCCGCGATCTGCGCCCCGTAGCTCACCGCTTCCCCTTCCGGCAGCCGGCCGCCGCGCACCTCCTGCAGCTGGCGCAGGCTCAGCCCATGCACGTACTCCATCACCACGTACGAGCGCCCCTCGACGCGGCCCGCGTCGTAGACGGCCGCAATGTTCGGGTGCTGCAGCCGCGCCAGCAGCTGCGCCTCCCGGGCGAAGCCGCTCGCCAGCTCGCCGCCGCTTTCTTCGCGAAGGGCCTTGACCGCGACCCAGCGCCCCAGGCGGACATCCTCCGCAAGCCACACCTCTGACATGCCCCCGGTACCGAGCAGACGCTCGAGGCGGTATCTTCGGTCGATGACGTCGCCGGTGTTCAAAGCGTGATGGCGCTCCGCGAAGCCGCGCTCGGCTTCCGTTCGTCTGCCAGGAACCTCGAGCTCCTGTTGCTCACCGCCAGCGCGGCCTTCCTCCTCGTTGGCTGGCGCGCCCTCGATCTGGCCGCCGTTCCGCTGCCAGAGGGCTCCGCTCGCATCCTAGCGCAATTCCTCGCCACAACCATCGCCGGCCACCTTGGCCTGCGCGTCGTTGCGCCCCGCGCATCGCCCCTGCCCTATGCCTGCGCCCTCCTGCTCGCCGCCGTCGGTCTCGTCTTCGTCGCCCGGCTCGCGCCCGACGTCGCCCGTACCCAGGCGAACTGGATCACCCTCGGCGTCGCCGTCATGCTGCCGGCCGTCTTCTTGGGCCGCCGCTATACCCTCATCCGCACCTACACCTACAGCGCCGCCCTGCTGGCCGTCCTCATTCTCGTCCTCACCGGCCTCTTCGGCACCACGATCAATGGCGCCCGCCTCTGGATCCGGGTCGCTGGCCAGGAAGTCCAGACCACCGAGTTTATCAAGGTCCTGCTTATCCTCTTTCTTGCTGGCTACCTCTCGCGTGGGGCCGCTGTCCTCTCCCTTCCCCGCCTGCGCTTCGGTGGCCGAACCTACACTTCCTTCCCCTACCTGCTGCCCCTGCTCGGCGTCCTCGCTGCCGCCCTCGGCGCGATGGCTCTCCTTCGCGAGCTCGGCAGCATCGCCATCCTCCTCCTCCTAAGCGCCGCCGTTCTCTACGTCGCCACCGGCCGCCTCCGCTTCCTCCTCGCCGGTGCCGTGCTCGTCCTCCTGACCGCCGCCTTCGGGTACCTCGCCTTCGATTACGCCCGCGCCCGCGTCGATGTCTGGCTTGATCCCTTCTCCACTGCCACCACCTCCGGCTACCAGGCCGTCCAGGCCATGTTCGCCCTCCAGGCGGGCGGTGTGACGGGCACCGGCCTCGGCCTGGGCGACCCCCGCCTCATCCCAGCCGCCACCACCGACTACATCTTCACCGCCGTCGGTGAAGAGCTCGGCCTCGCCGGCGCCATCGGCGTCGTGCTTCTCTTCACCGTCCTCCTTTTCGCTGGCCTCCGCGTCGCACTCGATGCCCGTGAGAGCTACGGCCGCCTGCTGGCCGCCTCCATCGCGTTGCTCTTTGCGATCCAGGCGGCCGTCATCATCGGCGGCAACCTTCGCCTCATTCCCACCACCGGTGTCACTCTCCCATTCGTCAGCTATGGCGGCTCGAGCCTCGTCGTCAACTTCGCGCTGGTTGGACTCCTCCTCGGCGTCTCTGAGAATGCCGCCCGCCGGTCTCAGGACTGAAACCGCAGCGAGACCGCGCCTACCGTTACCTGGTCGCCTCCTCGCAGCAGCGCCCCGCGCCCGTCAATCCGTCGCCCATTGACGAACGTCCCGTTCGTGCTGCCGAGGTCCGTCAGGCGCCAGCCCTGGGCCACCCGCGCGATGGCCGCGTGCTGCCCCGAGACCGACGGATCGGCCAGCAAGATGCCGCTCTCCACGTCCCGCCCCACCGTCATCTCCCCCGCCAGCGCGAACTCCGCCCCCGTCGGCAACCCACACTGGGCCGGTGCAACCAGGACCAGGCGCGCGCCGCCCCGCGCTGTCCGCGCGCTTCCGGGCGCTCGCCGGGCTAGCGTCGGGCGGAGGCTTGCCCGCAGCACCAGCGCCGCCGCCAGCGCGAAGGCGAAGACGACGCCGATCAGCGCCAGCCGCAGGGCGAGCAGCTCAGTCGTTCCGCCCACGTCCATCCTCGAGCGCGATCTGGACGTCCCCTATCTCCATGCGCTGCCCGGGCCACAGCACCGCCTCCTCCACCCGCTGGCCGCCGACGACCAGCCCGTTGCGGCTCCCGAGATCCCGGAGCAAGAACCGCTCCCCGTCCGCTTCGATGACCGCGTGCTGTCGCGACACGGCGAGGCTCAGGAGCACCAGGTCGTTCCCCGCCGCCCGGCCGATCGTGAAGGGCGTGTGCGTCAGGCGCACGCGCGTGCCGTCTCCCAGGACCAGCACCGCCCCACGGTGGCGGGCGATCCGCTTTGTCGCCCCGCGCGTCTGGCTGGTCGGGGCCCGGTGCTCTGTCTCCACGAAGCGCGCCAGCACCGTCGGCCGGCCGAACGCCGCCCCCGACCAGCCTTCGAAGCCGACCCGCCGCCCGCCCGCTCGCCCGTAACGATGGCGCTCCTCGAGCCCGTCCAGCAGGCTTTCCATCGCCAGCCGCAGCTCCGGCAGCGCCGGCGTCAGCCGCTCATAATCCCGCGGATGAAACCGCACGCGGAAGTCGTTTGCGACCAACCCGTCGCGTACGCTCTCGAGCGCCGCCGCTTCCACCGCCTGGAGCACCTCTAGAGGGTGCAGCCCGCCGCCACTGACCGCGCGCGCCGCCTGCTCCAGCAGGCTCTCTATCCGGGACACACGCTCCCCTGTCATTTCCCCAGCGCCGCCCGTAGCACCTGCCCCGCGATGGGCGAGGCCGTCTCCCCGCCCCGGCCGCCACCCTCCACGACCACGGTGACTGCGATCGTCGGCTTGTCCGCCGGTGCGAACGCAATAAACCAGGCGTCCGACACGCCGGCCGTCCCCGTTTCGGCCGTCCCCGTCTTCCCGGCCACCTTTACGCCCGCGATGGTCACCCCCGCAGCCTGGCCGTTTTCCACGACCGACACCATGAAGTCCCGCAAGGTCCGCGCCACGTCGCTGCTGAGGATGCGCGTGCCCTCGGTCCCCTCCAGCTGCCTGACCTCGCGCGCACCGTCGTAGGCGGCGAGACCCAGTCGCGGCCGCATTCGCACCCCGTCGTTCGCGATCGTCGCCGTGATCACCGCCATCTGCAGCGGCGTCGCTAGGATCTCTCCCTGCCCGAACGCCGTACTGGCCAGCAGCACCTTTGTCTTGTCCGTCCCCGGCGACACCACCTGCGCCGCTGCAGTGTCGAGCGCGAAGTCCAGCGGTGAGCCGAAACCGAAACGGCGCGCCGTCTCCTGCAGCCGGTCCCAGCCCAGCTGGACGCCGATCTTCGCGAAGATTGCGTTCACGGAGAACGTGAACGCGTGCTTGAACGGGTACGTTCCCGGCCCCTGCGGCACGTTGCTGCAGGAGATGGGGAAGCCGTCTATCACCACCTCGCCCGGGCAGGTGACGACCGTCTCTGGCGCGACAACCCCGTTTTCGAGCGCCGAAGCCGCCGTCACCGTCTTGAACGTGGACCCGGGCGGATACTTCCCCTGCGTCGCGCGGTTCAGCAGCGGCGAGTCCGGGTCTGTCAGTAGCTCCTCGCCATGGGCCGCCAGCCCTCCCGGGTCGTACGTGGGCACGCTCACCATCGCCAGCACGTCCCCGTTGCGCGGATCCAGCGCGATGACCGCACCCTTGCGCGCGCCCAGCGCCTGCGCCGCGGCCCGTTGCACCTTCGGGTCGAGGGCGAGGCGCACGTCGAGACCCTGCGTCGGCGTCCGGCGAAACTCCGCGTTCAACGCGGCCGCCCAGGAATCCCCCGCCTGCCCGCTCAATTCCGCGTTGAACGCCAGTTCCGCCCCCTGGCTGCCATAGCGGGCGTCGATGTACCCGACCGCATGCGCCACCGACGCGTCCGTGTACCGACGCGTCCCGTCCGCCAGCGACACCGCAAGCTCGTTGCCCTCACGGTCCAGGATTCTCCCTCGCCGAGGGTCGGCGAACTCCTGGACCACTCGCGGGTTCCGCCGGTCGCTCGCCAGGTCCGTGCGGAACGCCTGCCAGTAGGCCAGCGCCGCGAGCAGGACGAAGACCCCGAACAGCGCCACCATCCCTAGCCTCGCCACCCGCCGTTCGAACTGCCCGGGATTGAGCACCCCCAGATTGTACGGCACTCCCACGCTCGCGCCCGGACCCTGGCGCCTTCGGCCTGCCGGGCCCACCCTTCTCCCCGCCGCGCTGAACCAACGGGCAACACAAACATGACAGACCGCAACCTCCGTCGTCGCCTCGCCGCCGCGTACAGCCGCGCCATCCTCTTTCGTCACGCCCGCGGAGACCGCGACCTTCTTCTGCGCCTCGCCCGTCCCTGGCTCTGGGTGTCTAGACTCCTCGACGACCCGCGCGTCCCACCCAGCGCCGAGCACGATCCGGGTCGCCCGCGCCTCCTCGTCCTCGAAGGGAGAGTCCCTCCCTTTGACCGCCTCGGCGGCGCTGGTCAACTTCGCGAGCTCATGCTCCTCTTCATCGACCTTCGCTGGAGCGTCACTCTCCTGCCTGGCGACATGTCACGACTGGAGCCCTACGCCTCCGCTCTCGAACGGCTCGGCGTCCGCGTCGTCAGCGGCAACGAGTCGCCCGCCGCATGGCTTGCCCGCGAAGCCGCGGCCTACCATCTCATGCTCGCCTGTGACCTCGTCGCCAGTCCGCGCCTGCTGCCGACCGTTCGCACCGTCGCCCCGCACGCCCGCCTCGTCGTCCACCGCTCCGACCTCAGCTATGTCCGCCTGGAGCGAGAAGCAGCCCTGACCGGCTCCCGCCACGTCGCCCGCCAGGCCGCCCGCGCGCGCACCACCGAACTTGCCCTCGCAGCGAACGCCAATGCCGTCATCACCGTCACGCCGGCCGACCGCGCCCGCCTGATGACAGACCTGCCGGGCGTCCGCGCCTTCACCCTCCCGCGCGTGGTAGACGCCCGCGACCAGATCCCGGCCCGCCAGGGACGCGAGGGCCTCGTGTTCGTCGGCAGCTTTCTCCACCCGCCGAACGTCGACGCTGCTCTCTGGCTCGTGCGCGAGGTCCTTCCGCTGCTTCACGCCGCCGTTGGGCCCATTCCCCTCACGCTCGTCGGTGGCGACCCTCCGCGCTCCGTCCGCGCTCTCGCCGGCCCCGCGGTCCGCGTCACGGGCTGGGTGCCGGACGTCGAGCGCTTTCTCGACCAGGCGCTGGTCTGCCTCTGTCCCCTCCGCTTCGGATCAGGCATCAAGAACAAGGTCCTCCAGGCGATGGCAGCCGGCCTTCCCGTCGTCTCCACCGCCATCGGCGTCGAAGGCATGGCCGTCGTTACCGGCGAGCACGTCCTGCTTGCGGAGACCGCCTCCGACCTCGCCAATGGAGCCGCCCGCCTCGTCCGGGAGCCCGCTCTCTGGCAGCGGCTGGCTGACGCCGGCCGCGCCTACGTCGGCAGTCATCACTCCCGGTCTGCCCTGCGCGCCGCACTCATCGAGGCCCTCGCCGCGCTGGACCTTCCCGCCGGCGCGCCTAGTCCCGCGGAAGCCCCAGCCCCCGCGTCGCAATGATGTTTCGCTGGATCTCGTTCGTGCCGCTGTAGATCGTCGACGGCACGGCCGTGACATACAGCTCCGGGAAGTTGCCATTCATCGGCGCCCTCGCCTCCTCTGGGAGCATCTGGCCCGCCAACCCAAGCATGTTCACCCCGAAGTTGTAGATTCGCTGTCCCAGCTCCGACTGGTAGACCTTCGCCACCGAGGCTTCGTAGTTCGGCACCTGCCCCTGCGCCTGCATGTAGCCGATCCGATAGCCGACGTAGCGCCCCACGTTGTTTGCCACCACCAGCTCTGCGAGCTTAAGCCGGTTCTTCTCCCGGCTCGTCGCCTCGGCCGCGCGGAGCTGGCTCGTCAGCTTCTCCAGCGCTCGCCGCTGGGCCGCCGTCGTGGCAATCCCCGACCGCTCGAAGTCCAGCAACGTCATCCCGACGTACCAGCCGCGGTTCTCCTCGCCCACGAGGTTCCGCGCCGGCACCCGCACGTCTTCGAAGAACACCTCGTTGAAGTGGTGGTGGTTCGCCATGTTGATCAGCGGCCGCACCGTCAGCCCGGGTGTCTGCTTGATGTCGTCGATCAACAGGAAGCTGATGCCGCGATGCTTCGGCGCATCCGCATCCGTCCGCACCAGACAGAACATCTTTGTCGCCCGGTGCCCGCCCGACGTCCAGATCTTCTGCCCGTTGACTACGTACTCGTCGCCGTCTCGCGTCGCCCGCGTCTGCAGGCTGGCCAGGTCCGAACCCGCGCTCGGCTCGCTGTAGCCCTGACACCAGATGTCCTCGCCGCTCGTGATGCCCGGCAGGTAGCTCCGCTTCTGCTCCTCCGACCCATGGACGATCAGCGTCGGCCCTATCATTCCCACGCCGAAGCCGCGCGCCCCCGTGTCCGGCACCCCCGCGTAGCCGAACTCTTCGTTGAACACCATCTGCTCGTAGACCGTCGCCCCCAGCCCCCCGTACTCCTTCGGCCAGGCCGGCGCGATCCAGCCCCGCAGCGCCAGCTGCCGGTTGAACTCCCGCGCCGCCTCGAAATCCTCGTCCGTCCGGTTGCCCATCATGTTCCCCGCCAGATCCCCCGGCGAGCGCAGGTGCTCCTTCAAGAACGCGCGGACCTCCGCCCGCAGGCTCTCTTCCTTCTGGCCGAAGCGCAGCTCCATGCGAGCCCTCCTGTCCCACTCCCGAATGCCGCTCAATTCTACGGGACGCCTGCCGCTTCGCCAGCCCGGTAGGTGAAGTGTGGGCGCGCGCCTCTATCGGCGGACAATCCCGCCAACGCCGTCTGCCGTGGGCAATAGCCGGGAGACGCGCCGCCGGCCCGGGCGAGGAAAAGTTGGGTACCCGAGGATCTCGACTTTAGCCCGGTCGCAGGCTAATCGTTGCCGCTCAACGCACCGGACTATCCACGCGAAAGAACTGGTGCTGAGGCCCAGATTCGAACTGGGGACACCCGCATTTTCAGTGCGGTGCTCTACCGACTGAGCTACCTCAGCACCCGCGAACACCCATCCTAGGGACGCCTCCCGGCCACGGTCAAGGCAACCGTTCAGGCCTTGGCGGCGCCGCTATAATCCCCGCATGCCGCCGCGTCCCTTCGCCATTGCCGTCCCCGACGCCGT
>JADLBT010000269.1 GCA_020847555.1 Gemmataceae bacterium | reverse complement strand
GCCACCACGCCCGGCGCGGCCAGCGCCGCCGACAGATCGATGGACTTGATGGTCGCGTGGGCATAGTCGCTGCGGACGAACACCAGTTCCAGCGTGCCCGGCAGCTTGATATCGTCGACGTACTGGCCCTCACCGCGCACCAGGCGCGGGTCTTCGACTCGTTTGCGCTGCGCCCCGATCTCGCGCTCAAAAACCGCGGTCATCCCACCCCTCCGCCTCGTAAGAACGTCATGTCCACCGTGATGGTGGTCCGTCACCGGCCACCCGGCCCATCAGGCGGGTGCGCCGACCCTTCATGGTTCGTGTGCCCCATGTTCCGGCAGGGTAGCATGTGCGTGCCAGGGTGACGATATTCGAGAGGCCGAGTAGCCGGTGCAGGCAGATGGACGGACGAGACGCGGGCATGACGACGCACACGGATCGTGGGGCCGAGCCGGGGCGGGCCGACACGGTCAACCACACCCGCGTCTCGCGGCGGGCCGCCCTGAGCGGCCTGCTCGGGCTGGCCGGCGCCGCCGCCCTGGCGACGGCCTGCCAGCAGCCGACGTTTCCCAGCCGTTCCGCCGAGGCGAAGCCGACCGTCCTGCTGCCGGTACCGCCAACCTCGACGCCCGCCGCGACGGCGAAGCCCAGTAGTCAATCCATCCCGCTAACCCCCGCGCCGAAGCAGGGCGGTGCGCTGTCGTGGGCGCTCGGCGCGGACCCCGGCGGCCTCGACCCGTACACGAACCCGGACCCGGCTGCCGTCGCCATCTGGGGTGACCTCGTCTACCAGAGCCTCGTAATGTACGACGACGGCATGAAGCTCGCCCCGGGCCTCGGCGAGGCCTGGGTCAACACCAGTCCAACTACCTGGACGTTCAAGCTGCGCCAGGGGGTCACGTTCCACGACGGTAGCACCTTCGAGGCCGCAGACGTGCGCGCGTGGTTCGAGCACCTGCAGTCGCCCGCCACGGCCTCGCCGCACCGGGCTGCCTTCCGCCACATCGCCGGGGTGGAGGTGCGCGGGCGGTACGAGGTCGCGTTCACGCTGACTGCCCCGTACGCTCCGTTCCTGGCGTCGTTCGCGGCGCTGCACGGCTCGGCCATCGTGCCGAGCCGCTGGCTCCCGGCCGGGGGCGGCACGTCAAAGACGCCTGCTGCCGGCAGCGGGCCGTTCGCCGTCGCGGAGTACGTGGCGGGGAGCCACGCCGTCTACACCCGCGCTTCAGCCGCCTGGGAGCGGGGTCTGCCGCACCTTGACGCTGTCACTCTGTCGTTCATTCCCGACCCCGAGGCGCGCATCGCGGCGCTACGCAGCGGACAGGTGCATGGCGCATCCATCACTCCCGACCTGTTGCCGGGCCTGCGCTCCGAGCGCACGCTGACCGTGCTGAAAGCGCCAGGCGCGACGCAGCACCTGACGATCATGAACACCCGGCGCGAGCCGTTCGACGATGCGCGCGTCCGACAGGCGCTGGCCGTCGCCGTGGACCGGGCCGCCGCGCTCTCGCGGGTGCTGGACGGCGAAGGGCAACTGACCGGGCCGATCCCGCCAGGCCCGGGCGGCTGGGCCACGCCAGCGGAGGAACTCCCGTACCGGCCCGACCTGCCCGCCGCCCGCGCGCTGCTCGCGGAGGCTGAGCTTCCGGACGGCTTTGAGACGACCATACGCACCACCGCCGCATCGCCAGTCATGCTGTGGACCGCCACCCTGCTGGCCGAACAGCTTCGGCCGCTAGGCATCACCGTGAAGGTGGAGCAGCTTTCGGCGAGCGCCCTGGCGTCGGCGTTCCGCACCCGCGATTTCGACCTGATCACCCACACCGTCGGGTACGAGCCGGACCCGGACGGCTACCTCTCGCCGTACTTCCAGGAGCGCGGCGCCCAGAACGCTGCCGGCTGGCGGAATGCGGCCTTTGACGAGGCCATAGACGCCGCTCGCGCCGTGCTCGACCCCGGCCAGCGCCGCGCCCTCTATGCCCAGGCGACGGGCATCCTGTTGGGTGAGGCGCCCGCGATCTGGTGGTTCACCGAGCATCAGCTTGCCGCCGTGCAGGCCAACCCACCCACCGTGCGCGGCTTCGCGCCGGGCTACGACTGGCGGCTCGCCCGGCTCAAGGCGGCCTGGCTCGACGGGTAGCATTCGGCCCTTCACAGACTGCTCACAAGTTCCACCGGGGCGGCTCAAACGGGCTACGACCGGCGATACGATCTCGACATCGTGAAACTCGTGTTTTTCGCGGATCTCCACCTGGACGCCCCGTTCACCTGGCTGGGGGGCAGCCAACTCGCGGCGCGGCGACGGCGGCATGCGCTGCGCCAGACGCTCCGCAACATCACGGCGCTGGCCGGCGAGGTCCGCGCCGACGCGCTGCTCTGTGCCGGCGACCTGTTCGAGCAGGCACGCTACGCCCCGGACACCGTCACGTTTCTGGAGCAGACGTTCGAGCAGATCGAGCCGCTGCCAGTCTACCTCGCGCCCGGCAACCACGACTGGTACGGCCCCGAAAGCCCCTACCGGCAGGCCCGGTGGAGTCCGAACGTCCATGTCTTCACCGAGGACCGGCTGACCCCCGTGCCCCTGCAAGACGGCCTCACCCTGTGGGGGGCGGCCCACCGGGCGCCGGCCCGCACGCTCGGCTTCCTGGACGGCTTCCAGGTCGATCGGGGCGGTATACACGTGGGGCTGGCTCACGCCTCCGAACGCGGCGGGTTCACCGCCAGCGGACCGGGTGAAGAGCCGCACGCGCCGTTCGACGCGGCGCAGATCACGGCGGCGGGCCTGCACCACTTCCTCGTCGGGCACTACCACCGGCCGCAGGATGCCGAGCAGTACACCTACCCGGGCAATCCCGACTTCCTGACGTTCGGGGAGGACGGCCCGCGCGGCGCGGTGATCGTGACGGTGCTGCCCGAAGGGCGGGTGCTCCGCGAACGCCGGCGCGTCGGCGTGACCGAGGCGCACGACCTCACGCTCAACGTCACTGGCGCAGGCAGCCAGCATGACATCCGAGAGCGGCTGGCTGACCTGCTGGCTGACCTGCAGGGAGTGGCACGTGTGACCGTCAGTGGCGACCTGGACCCGCGCGTGGACCTCCATGCCCGTGATCTTGAGGATGTCTCGCACCAGTTGGACGGCCTGCTGGTGCGCATCGGCAACGTCCGCCCGGCCTATGACACGGAGACGATTGCTCGTGAGCCGACGGTGCGCGGCCAGTTCGTGCGCGACGTGCTGGATGCACCGCTCGAAGACCGCGAGCGCCAGCGGGTGCTGCTGGTCGGGCTGCGGGCGCTCGAAGGGCGCGCCGACCTGGACCCGCTCGGATGAGGCCGGCGCGGTGAAGATCTTGTCGGTGTCGGCGCACGCCTTTGGTCCGTTCGTCGGCGAAGCCCTGGTGCTGGCCCCCGGCATGAACGTCGTCTGGGGGCCGAACGAGGCCGGCAAGTCGTCGTGGCACGCGGCACTCTACTATGGCATCTGCGGGCGGCGGCGCGGCCAGGGGCAGCCGGGCCGCGAGGAGCGCGAGCTACGTGCCCGCCACGAGCCGTGGGACGGCGGACGCTGGGAAGTCGGGGCCGTCATCACGTTGGAGGACGGGCGGCACATCGAGCT
>JADLBT010000268.1 GCA_020847555.1 Gemmataceae bacterium | reverse complement strand
CGCTGCCTGCGCGACACCGCCGAGCCCTCGCCGGCCCTGCGCGCCCTCTGCGACCGCTGGATCGGCGAATGCACCGCCTTCCTCGACGGCCTCGTCCGCGCCGAGATCGACGACCAGGACGACGAAAGCACGTTCAACAACATCGCGCAGCTCTTCCGCTACGCCCTCGGCGAGGAGCGGCACGAGTTCTTCACCCACGGCCACGCCCGCCGCGCCGCCGCGCGCGCCCTCGCCCTGCACGACAACATGGGCAGCGGCGCCGGCCAGGGCGGCTACGGCGAGGGCCTGAGCATGTATTACCAGCAGGAGGCCGCCACGCAGGTCGCCGGCAGCGCGTTCTATTACGGCGACGGCGAGCTGAAGTGGATTTTCCAGCACCTGCCCCGGCTGGCGCGCGCCCAGCGCTTCATGCCGTTCCAGTTCACGCCGACCTTTGTGCACCAGTTCGAGGTCGGCGACGAACTCGCCCCGCAGCCGCCCCGCCGGTTCTGCGGCCTCACCGTCCTGCCCGCCACCGCGCACCAATACGCGCTCTGCACGGAGCCGCCGGTGCACCTCGAGCCGCGCGGCCACCTGGCCAACGCGCTGGAGACCTGGCTAATCCCGGAAGCCGTCGGCCTCACGCAGCTCACCCGCGCGGAGGCCTTCGACAAGCTCGTGCTCCGCGGCGGCTTCGCGCCGTCCGATCCCTACCTGCTGCTGCAGGGCTACCAGGGCGGTTTCCGCTGGCAGGGTCACATGCAGGCGGCCAACTGCATCGTGCGCTTCGCCCAGGCCGGCCACGTCTGGCTCGTGCAGAACACCCTGCGCCACTCCCCCTACGACAAGAACGGCCTGCTCCTCAGCGACGGCCCCGGCCTCGACCCGCTGCCACCGCTCGCGGCCTGCGTCGCCACGGCCGACTACGCCCCCGCCGCCCTCAGCGTGACCCGCCTCCCGGACTGCGCGCAGATGGACTGGACGCGCCATGTGTTCTGGGCCCGCGACGGCGCCGGCTGGTTTGTCGTCGTCGACCGCGTGGACTTCAAGTCCGACGGCCGGCATTCCCTCACCTGCACGTGGCGCACACCCGCGTGGGCCGCCCTCGCCGGCCGGCGCTGGCACAGCCTGCAGGGCAGCCATCGCTTTGAACTGGTGGCGGGCGACCACGTGGCCGCGACCTGCGAGGAAGAGGCCAACCAGGGCGCCAGCCGTCCCTATGTCCTGCGGCAACGCCTCACCGGGCACCATGCCGTCGGCGAGGCGGTGTCCTTCCAGAATCTTTTCTACGTCCGCCCGCAGGATTCCGGCGAGACGCTCGACTTCCAGCAACTGGATGAACACGGCGCGGTCGTGCGCCGCGACGACCGCAACCTCGCCTGGTGCGGCGTCGCCCTCGCCGAGCACACCCCGTGGCTGACCGGCGCATCCGCCGTCGCCGAAAGCGTCTGGCTGAACGGCTCCGCCCTCGTCCTCGCCGGCGCCACCGAGTTCAGCGTTCCCGGCCTCTCCTTCCACAGCCATCTCCCCGCCGCCCTCTGCCTCGACCTCGCCGCCGGCACCCTGACCCTCGACGCCCCCGCCGACGCCAACGCCACCCTAACCCTCGGTTCCGAACCCCGAACTCCGATCTCCGAACTCCCATCTGCGAAAATCCTCCTTCCCGCCGCGTTCGTCTCCACCCTCTCCCGCAACCTGCAATCCTGGCTCTCCTCCCTGCACCCGTCGCTCCCCACGCCTGCAACCCCCGCCGTCGCGGCCGATCCGCACTGGCACACGCTGTGGACGCAACCCGCCGGTCCGGTCGTCCCCGAGCGACTGCGCAATGTCTGCATCACGGCCACGCCTCCGCCGATCGACGGCATCGCCCAGCAGCTGATCGACACGATCCCGCCCCAGTCGCGCGAAATCGCCGACCAGTGGCCCGCCGCGCCGCACTATGACCTGACCCTGCGCTTTGCCGCCCCCGAGGCCGTCGAATCCATCAGCCTCCTCGGCGACAGCTTCGAGGAGCCGACGCTCCGCACCTTCGCCCCGCTGCCCGGGGGCATCACCCTGGAAACCGAGGACGCCGACGGCGTGCGACAACCCGGCCAACTGGTCGAGGCGCCCGGCCGGCTGTACAAGCGCGTGTACGTCGACATCGCCGTCACGCTGCAACAGCGGCAGGCGCAGCTGAACCGCACGGTCAGGGCGCTGCACGTGCACTGTCCCGCACCGGCCGACGGCCGGCCGTTCGTGCTGCATGAAATCGAACTGCTTGGCCCGCGGCGCGTCTCCCCGGCCGTGAAGCACTGGCTGGCCGCCGACCTCGATCATGATGGCCACCCGGAGATCGTGCTGTGCGACTCCGCCGGCAACCTGCGGGTGCTCGACCGTCAGGGCTGCCTGCTTTGGGAAAAACCGCTGGCGCTGGAATCCACCCATCTCTCCATCCAGCCCGTGGACCAGGGTGGCGCATCCGCCGTGTGTGTCGGCCTGATCGACGGCACCCTGCATGCCTTCACCGCCAAGGGCGCGCCGGTGTGGCACAGCCCCCTCGCGACGGGTCTGCGCGCCTTTACGGACCGCCTGATGGGCATGTTTTATGTGTTTAACAGTCTCACCGTCTGGCACCGAGATGAGACGGGCCGCGGATGGCTCGTGGCAGGTGGTTATGGCCTGATGCTCTTCCT
>JADLBT010000267.1 GCA_020847555.1 Gemmataceae bacterium | reverse complement strand
GCGTCGAGCTCGGCGACGCTCTGGTCACCGGGCAGGGCGCCGCGCTGCCAGGTGCCGGTGAGGGTGGCCTGCGCCCCGACGGCGGAGTCGGGACCCACGCTCACCTCGAGGGGCGCGAGCAGGACGATGCGCGGTCCGCGCACCACCCCCAAGCGGCTCACGACGCTCAGGTCGTCGCCGCCGCAGCCCAGCACGGGCGGGCTCGGCACGGTCGCCCACCCCTGGGTGGAGCCGTTGCGGAACGCAGCGCCCACCGGTTGCTTGCTGCCCTTCACGCAGTTCCCGGCCCAGGCGACCGCGGCACCGTTGTCGATGCTCACCGCGAGGTTGCTGAACAGGCCGGGGGCGGCGCCGCTGAGGGACTCCGGGGGCTCCCAGGACGGGTTTGCGGGGTCGGCGAGGTAGCTCGCCCGCACCCGCTGGGCGCCGTCGGCGAACCATGCGGCCACGGCCTGGCCCAGCGGGGCGATGTCGATGCGCACCGTCGCCGCCGGCACGGCGCTGCCGGCGGGCGCCAGATCCTTCACGGACGACCACTCGCCGGTGGCGGCGGACCGCAGCGTGTACTCGATCCCGCCGTCGGCGAGCGGCCACACCCCGAGCGCCGCCCCGCGGGAGGACACCGCGATGCTCACCGGGCCGTTCGGCGCGACGAACTGGGGGTCGACCCTGAACGCCGGGGTCTTCGCCCCGGCGAGGGTCGTGGACGCGCTGCGGATGACCGCGGCCCCGGCGCCGGGCTGCTGCACCCACACGACCGTGACCGTGCCGTTCGCGTCGATCGCGCCGCGCAGGGCGACCACGTCGGATGTCTTGGCGGCGACGGTCCAGGTGCGCCACGGCTGCCTGCGCTGGCGCATCGCGGCCATGACGGACGATCCGGAGACCCACACCACCAGCGGCTCGGCGGCCTGGGTGATGCTGGCGTGCGGCAGGGCCGCGCCGGACAACTCGAGGATGCGCGGGGCGGTGAACGCGCCGGTGGCGCGCGCCCGGTACCGGGCGACGAGCCGGCCGGTGCCGGTGCAGCAGGTGGCCTCGCGGATCCACGCGACGGCCGCGTCGCCCCGTCGGGACGCGGCGACCGACACGCGGGAGTACGACGCGCCGGCGGGCGCCAGGACCGCCGACTTGTTCCAGCCGGACTTGGGCGCGGGGGCCGCCGCGGCGGCCGCCGGGAGGGCCGCGCCGACGAGTGTGAGCGCGATGAGCATGCGGGGGGACATGCCCGGCAGGTTGCATCACCGGCCGGGGGGTTGTCCAGGGCCGGTTGCGGGGGCTTTCGCGGCGTGGTCTCATCCTCCGGACCTGTGCTGGCGAGGGGGGTGCGGTGACCGGCGGGCGAGGCGTGTGTGCGGCGGGGCTCGCGGCGCTTGCGATCGTGTCCGGCTGCGGCGGTGACGACGCGGCCCCGGCGCCCACCGGGACGGTCACCCCCACCGCTTCCACGACGTCCGCCGTGGTGACCGACGGGCCCCGCGTGGAGCGGCCGGTGGGGTTCCCCCGGGGCGCGGAGCCGGTGCTGCTGGCGGCGCTGGACGCGGACCGGCGGGACTGGTGCACCCGCGAGACCCGGGAGAACCGGCACCCGGGGTCGCGCGACGGGATCTTCTGCGACCTGCGCGAGCCGGACGGCGTGCGCCTCTACGTGGACGTGTTCCCGGCCAACGCGGCCGCCGCCCGCGTGTACTCCCGGTACCGGGTGGGCCGGCGCGTCCCGTCGGGCGCGCCCTGCGCGGCGCCGCGCACCGACCGGCGTCCCGGTGAGGGCGCCTGGGCCCGCGGCCGGGTGATGTGCTTCGTCTACCGGCGTGACTTCTGGCTGGTGTACACCGACACCCGGGCCCGCACCCTGGCGTTCGTGGTGGCCCGCGAGGCGGCGCCGGTGCGCACGTTCTTCCGCACGGTGGTGCGGGCCGGCGGCTGAGCGGCCGCCGGCCCGATGACCGTCCGGGCCACCTGAAGAACGTGAAGCCGCTCGTGGTGGTCGTGGCGGGCGCGTTGCGCCGCGGGTTCGCCCCACGCCATGTCCGCCGCCGACGGCGAGGCAATGCCGCCTCGGGTGGGGACCTCTTGACCCCTCGACAGCGCGTCCTCCGGCGCTATCCTTCGCGGGCCCGGGGCGCGGCCCCCGGCGGGCCGACGTAGCTCAGCTGGTAGAGCACATCACTCGTAATGATGGGGTCCGGGGTTCGAGTCCCCGCGTCGGCTTCGGTGTCCAGCTCAAATTGGCCTGGGCAGCGCGACTTCGGTCATGGGCGTTCGCCAGGTGCCCCCACTCGGCCCCTGTTGGCGGCGTTTCGAGGAACCACTGCGGAACCGCGAGTAGCGTGCCCGATCGAGGATCTTCGTGCGGTTTCACGATCCCGTACCTCGGTCGCCGGCCAGCGGCCACCGGTCGGGCGTCCGCTCAGAGAGGAACGCGGCTCAGGCCGCTTCTGCCCACGGCGTAGATGAACGGCCCTGGCGCTGTCGCCGCCGACTCGATGGCACTCCACTGCCGCATCAGGACCTCAAGTTGATCCCAGATGCTGAGGTTCTCTCGGCTCGTGAAGACGAAGAGCCGCGCACCGCTGGTCCGCACTGCCGCAAGCTCGGCCGGCCGTTCCCGAATGTGGCGATCTCTCGTGATCGTGATCCACCCCCTGCCAGCCACGATGGGAATCCATTCGTGGTCGGGGACACTCGTGGAGGCCACCGGGCACGCGGGTCGTACCCGCTTCTTGATCGTGGCCCCCGGGTCACCGGGGTAGGTGGTGTCCCACCGAAGACTTGCCACGATCTTTCCGAGGCCGAGGAGGTCGGCATCGAAGTAGTAGCGGACGGTTGCGGGCTTGTGGGACCTACGCGGCGGACCGCCACTCATAGGCCAGGGCCGCCTTCACGGCGGCAGGCGCCAAGTCGTACGACTCAGCGATGGTGTCCAAGTCCTCCCCGGCTCCCATCAGTTCCGCCAACACCTCGGTGCGGATGCCGTGGACGCTGGGTGAACCAAAGGCGGTATCAGGATCGATCACAACGGGCGACGACTTCCCTGCGGGGTGAAGCCGCAGCGCGTAGCCGTCCGGGGCCCAGTCGATCTTCTCCAGGAAGGTCGCGACATCCGGGCTGAGAAGGAGTTGCCCATCGTCGGTGGCGAAGACGATCCGGTCCTTCAAGCCGCTTTCCTCCTGGGCTTCGAGCAGGAGACGGCGGCCTTCACCAATGAGCGGGCGGTGGTGCGCCAGTGGAAAAGGGATGCCGGTGCGCTCCCGAACCGTGGCGACGAACCTGCGCAGCGTCCCCAGAAGAACCTGCTTCTTGCGGTACTGGCGAAGGAGGCCAGCTTCAACGAACTCGCCCCAAGTGACGTAGGAGGACCCCATGCGATCGGCCCGGATCACCGCAGGGTGGTCATCACGACCATCGAGCCACCAGCGCAGCGTCGATGCTGGGATATCGAGTAGCCGGCCGGCTTCCGCGACCGAGTAGAGCTCACGTTCCAGTGCCGGGAGGGTGTCCACGGGCATAGAGTACGCCGTCCGGTGCCCGGAGCCTGCTGCTCTTGCCGAGAGCGGACTATGACCCGATCGGATCGTCACGATGGAGTTCCTCGTTGAGCTTCACAGGGTCGAACGCGGCCTCCTGAGGCGTCCTCGCCTGCAGAACGACCAAGCCTTCGAGGATCGCTCTGCCAGTCGCCGCTTGGCCTGATAGTCGTGCGAATGCTTCTGCGGTTACTCCGAGCCGGCTCAGAGCCTCGGTGTCGATCGGACAGGGATACCGGAAGTACTGGCCTAGCGTCCCGGCGTGGCTCGCGCGGGCCTTGTCGACCATCCTCGGAAGCCACGCGTAGCCGCCGAGCGTGTCGTCCATGGCGGCCGGCTCTTCCTCGGCGAGGTTCTTTGTCCGGAGGGGCTCGTCGGGGTTCATGTGTCGATGAGGTAGTCGGCTTCGAAGCGGTCCGATCGCGCGATGAACCGGAAGGCAGACACTGGGGTCGTCGTGCTCCGGGCGATTCGCCACATCTCTAGGACCGGCGCGGCGGAAGGAAGGCTCAGCGACCTGCGCTCGGCCGGCGTCGACATGCGAGACCGGAGGCGTTCACGGTATCCCACGATGCGCCGACGGACAGCTGCTTCCAGCTCGTCGTAGGTGATCTCGTTCGGCTGCAAGAGGGCCGCACGGCCCTCGCTCGCCAGAGCATCAGCGGCGTAGCTGACCTGGCCGAGGCCCCAGATGTCGCCCGATGAGATCGCGCTCTCGATGTGGCTGGTACGGCGGATGATGGCCGCACCCGGCGGAACTTCGAGACCCTCAGCCGCCTCCCGGTCCGCCGTGGTTTCTGTCGCACTGTCGATCACGACCCGCCAAGACTCCTCGAGCAACGGCCGCAGGCGGCTGATCCAAGGAATGCGCGGCCCAAGCACGAGGTAGCCGCGCGGATAGACCGACATCACCCAGCCATCGCGGGTCAAGGCCTGCAGCGCCTGCCGGACGACGGAGCGCGCGCAGTCGAACCTGTTCTGCAGGTCGCGTTCACTCGGGAGCCGGTCCCCGGGTTGGAGCTCCCCACGGGTGATCTGCGCGGCGAGCGCCTCGCGGACCTCGCGGTATCGAACACCTGCACTGGACATGGTACGGACCATATCCTAAGGTCGCCGGACACGTGGTCCGTACCACGCTCCGTCCATGCGAGTGGGAGGCATACCGATGAGACTGCCCATCGACACGGGATCAGTAACCCTGGTGGCCGGCAAGGTCGAGGCCGTCATTGACTTCGAGACCAAGCGCCCCAAGGCAGACGCCAACGGCGAGCCGATCTACGCCATCGACCTGGTGGCCCTCGGCAGTGAGGGTGCCCAGATCTGGCCCGTGAAGGTCTCCGGGGAACCGAAGGGCGTCGTTGTCGGCCAACCGGTGCGTGTCACCGAGCTGGTCGCGGTGCCGTGGTCCATGGAGGACCGACACGGCATCAGCTTCCGGGCGTCGCACATCGCCCCCGTGCCGGCAAGCGCCCAGAAGGCCGCGTAGCCCTCAACGACCACGAATCGGCGGGCCCCCTCAACGGCCCGCCGATCGGACCCTGGAGGAACGGTGCCTCCTCGCACTCAGCCCCAACCGCCGCAACCCGACGGCGTCATGGGCGCCGTCTTCGATCTCGTGATCAGTGGAGCGTTCCGGCTGTTGTGGTGGCTGTTCAGCCACCCCCTGACCCTGGTGTGCCTCGCCGCCCCCGGGCTTCTTGCCATCGTCCACCCCGCGACCGGAGCCATCCCCGTCCTATTGCTCTTCGTGCTCCTCGGGTGGCGGCTGCTACGCCGTCCGTCGTTCGATCGCTGGGTCGGCCGCCGGCTACGTCGACGTTGGCGCAAGGTCTGGCGCTACGAGTTCCGTTGGCGGTCGGTGATGACCTGGAACGGGCTCACGCTGCGCGAGGGCACCCGGAACCACTACCCGCGGCTCATGACCTTGCGGTGCACCGAGCACGGGGACCGGCTCCGGCTGCGCATGCTTCTCGGGCAGACGCCTGAGACCTACGAGCAGGCCGCCGACGCGCTCGCCCACGCCTTCGGCGCGCGCACGTGTCAGGTTCGTCGCGATGGCCCCGGGGTGATCTGGCTGGAGCTCCAGCACACCGACACGCTCGTCCGAACGATCCCGGCCCTCCGCATCCCCGCCACACCGGATCTGAGTGCCCTGCCAATCGGTGTCTTGGAGGATGGGCGACCGTGGGTCGTGGGCCTGCGCGGAACCCATGTGCTCGTCGCCGGGGTCACGGGATCCGGCAAGGGTTCGGTGATCTGGTCACTGATCCGCGCCGCGGCGCCGCTGGTCCACGTCGGCGTGGTGCAACTGTGGGTGATCGATCCCAAGGGCGGCATGGAGCTCGGGCTCGGCCGGCCGCTCTTCACGCGGTTCGCAGCCGACGAGTTCGAGGAGATGGCCAATCTGCTCGATGAGGCGGTCTCCGTCATGAAGCACCGTGCTCGTCGCCTTGCCGGAGCCACGCGCCTGCACGAGCCAACCCCGGACGACCCGATGGTCGTGGTGGTCATCGACGAGGTTGCGAACCTCACCGCCTATCTCCCCGACCGCAAACTTCGAGAGAGGATCAGCCAGGCCCTCGGGGTGCTCCTGACGCAGGGTCGTGCCGTCGGCGTCAACGTGATCGCGGCCCTGCAGGACCCTCGCAAGGAGATCCTGGGCTTCCGGAATCTGTTCCCAACCCGAATCGCCCTGCGGCTGGACGAGCCCCAGCAGGTCGACATGGTCCTCGGCGACGGTGCGCGAGACCGCGGCGCCCAGTGCCACCTGATCCCCGACACCCAGCCCGGCGTCGCCTATGTCCGCCTGGACGGTCACGCCGAGCCCTTTCGCGTCCGAGCCTCCTATTCCACGGACGAGGACATCCGCGGCCTTGCCCGTGACTACCTCGTCCAAGCACCCATTCCCGAGCGGCGGGCGGCATGACCTCGGACCTGTGGGACGAGACGACCATCGCGCAGCTGGTCGCCAGTGTTCAGGACCCGAACCGCGATCGCTTCTTCGAGCAGGTGCGCCGGACAGGCAATTGCCACCACCCCATCCGCCTTCGGAGCACCGCGGTTCGCAGCCGTAACGGGCGGATCCTGATGATCCGGTGTCGCAACCGTCGGGAGTCGGTGTGTCCGTCGTGCTCCTGGGAGTATCAGGGTGACATCTGGCAGCTGCTGTTCGCCGGCGTCGCCGGGGGGCGCAAGGGCCTCCCCGAGACGATCGCGGCCCACCCGATGGTGTTCGCGACCCTCACCGCACCGGGATTCGGCGTCGTCCACGGCCGACACCCCGGCGGCTGCCGTCAACCACGGCGCCGCCGCCACTGCCGACACGGACGCCCGAACTGGTGCGATGCGGACCACGACGATGGAGACGCCGCGCTCGGTGACCCGTTGTGCCCCGAGTGCTACCGCTACCAGGACGCGGTGCGGTTCAACTGGCATGCGCCCGAGCTCTGGCGGCGATTCACCATTCAGACTCGCCGTTCCCTGGCTCGCGCGAGCCGCGACAGCGGGCAAACGGTGCGACTTTCGTACGCGAAGGTCGTCGAGTTCCAGCGCCGCGGTGTGGTTCATATCCACGCGATCGTCCGCGCCGACGCCTGCACTGATGAACTCACTCCGCCGACGGCCTTTCCCGCCGAGCTGCTCGTCGATGCCATCACCAACGCCGCGCAGGCGGTTAAGGTCGATGTTCAGGGCCACACGCTGCGCTTCGGCCCCCAGCTCGACGTGGCGGTCGTGGCCACCGGCGGCACGGGTGCCACCCCGGAAGCCGTTGCCGCATACCTGGCCAAGTACGCAAGCAAGGCCGCCGACGAACTGGGACTCAGCCGGCGGCTGCGCGACCTCGCTGAGCTTGAGGCGCTCCAGCTCCGCCCTCATCTGCGCCGTATGGTCGAGACGGCATGGTGCCTCGGTGAAGGCGATCCGCGCATGCGGAAGTGGGCCCATGCCCTCGGCTACCGCGGCCACTTCGCAACGAAGTCCCGTCGATACTCGACCACCCTCACCGCCCTGCGGCAGGCGCGCGCCGAGCACCAGCGGCAGCGCGATGATGCCGCTGACTGCGCCCCGCCCATCGAGTGGCGATACGACGGCGCCGGATACCTCACCAAGGGCGACGCCGCGTTCGCCCGTGCAGCCGCAGCCCACGAACGCGAGCGCCGCCACCTGCGGCACCTCGACAGCGCGACCCAGCCATGACTCAACGCCGTACGTGTTCCTGGGTGCGCCCGGGCGCATCTGCTCCAGCGCGAGGCGGCATTCGGCCGCAGGACCGCAATGCAATGAAGGTCCGTCCGCGGCCGGCGGCCGAAGGCCGCCGCCTTGAAGGAGTAGAGAAAGTCCTCACACGCCGGCCGGCGTCGCGGAGGCATCGGACGACACCAGCGGGGCTCGCCAGGACGATTCCCCGGGGCGGCGACGACCGCGGTCACGGGCTCCGATGAACGGGCGGGCGCTGCTCACCCTGGCCGAGGCAGCCAAGATCCTCGGAATCAGTCGCCGGACGCTGGAGCGACGAGTCGCCGCGGGAGCCCTCCCTGTCTTCCGTGACGGGCCGAGGCTGCTGCGCATCGCCCGATCCGACCTTGACGCATACGTGCAGGGACGCACCGTCCTGATCTCCGAGCTCGTCGCGCCTGTCAGGGTCCCGCACCTTCTGCCCCGAGTCGTTCAGCGCGGTTCTGAGGGCCGGCTCTGGGACGCACCGGACCCGCTGACCGACCGGCGAGCCGCGTAGGTGACTGAGCGTCGCCACCAGGCCCGTGTGGCTCCTGGCGTGTTCGAGCGCCATTCGGCGGGGTGCACCAAGAGTCGCGGCCGCCGAAGCTGCGACTGCTCGCCCGTCTTCGTCGCTCGGGTCCGCGTCGGCGGGCGACTCCTGTCCGGCACCTTCCCGAACCTCGCGGACGCCGTTGCCTGGGTTCAGCAGGCCAAGTGGACGCTTCGGGCCGGTGGCCGACCCAACGTTCGGCCCGCCGCACCGACGCTTCACGACGCTGCGGTGAGCTTTCTCCACCGCGCGCGTGGGGGCACGGCCCTCACCCGCTCACGGCACCCGTACGCGCTGAACACGCTCGCCGGCTACGAGACCACGCTCCGCCTCCACGTGCTGCCCTGGCCTGAGCCGCGCAGCGGCCTCGGTCTCGGCTCCCTCCCGAGCGACGCCATCGACACCAGGACCATCCAGAACATGGTCGATGCCCTTTCGGTCGATCGTTCCAATGAGACAGCCCGCGTCGCGTACGCCGCCCTGGCCGCGGTCCTACGTGACCTCTACTCCCGGAGCCTGATCGAGTCTCTCCCACCGAGGGTCCTGCTGCCGCCACCAGGCCGGCCGCGAGAACGGGCGCTGACGATCGACGAAGCCGACCGGCTGCTGGCTGCAGCGGAGGCCGACGACAGCCGGACTGGGCGATCACTGATGGCCCCGATCGTCGCGCTGCTGATCGCGACGGGCGCGCGCATCACCGAGATCCTGCGCTTGGTCTGGGGGCCCGCCGGTCTCGACCTCGACTCGCAACCGCCGCGTGTCGCAATCGCCAGGGCGACGACCAAGAGCGAGGCCGGCGCGCGCGTCATCCCTATCGAGGACGCCTACGCGGACCTCCTGCGCCGGCACCGTGACCGCTGCGCCCCGGCGTCTGAGGACGCGCTTGTTTTCGCGCGCGAGGACGGCCGACCCCTCGACCGAGGGGGCCGGGTCCGCTCCGGTCTCGATCGGGTGGTCAAGCACGCTGATCTGGAGGGCGTCAGCCCTCACGTACTCCGGCACAGCCAGGGCACCTGGCTTGCATCGGCGGGCGTTCAGGGGCCTGCCCTCGCCGCGCGCCTCGGGCATGCCGACGCGGCGTTCACGATCCGCCGCTACGTCAAGCCGACCGACGCAGACCTCGCCAAGGCGCCACAGGCCCTGCAGCGGCTCCGGCAACAGCACCGGAGCACGTAACCCCGCTATGCGTCGGCGGCCGGGTCGGTGTCCGCTTCCCGCACGGGGATGTGGCGACGCTCGATCTGGCTTCGGACGGCAACATGGAACGTGATCGGAGACGCGGCAAGGACCTGCCGGACCATTGCGGCGAAGAACTGGGGCGCCGCAACATCTTCAGGGACTTCGTGCTCCCGAACCTCGACGGCAACCGCCCCCTCGGCCCCGTCCTCCCAGCCAACGAGGATCAAGCCCGCGGCCGTGTACCCGTTGCCATCGCCAGGGTCTCGCAGTTTTCGGATCATGTCGACCGTACGCTCGAAGGCATCCGGCTCTTGAGTCAGCACAGTGGAGCGCTGAACGAAGAGGAACCCCACGGCTGCGAGCGGGTATCTCCCCCGGAGATTCCCCGCGTCGCCATAGGCCTCTTCGAAACGGTTCGGGAGGTTGTTGCGAAACGAGGAGACCTGGGTCTTCGTGCTGACTAGGAGCTCTGGGCCACGATCCCACCGGGCGATGCACACGTCGACCTGCTTCTCGTATGCCCTACCAAGGACCTTGGCGTCGACCGGGCCGACGGCGGCAAGATCCGGCAGCCGACTGGCTACTTCGGCGGAGAGCTTACGCGGCAGCTTTTGGAGGAGTACTGCCACATCGCGTGGCAGCACGCGGGGACGTGTCGCACGGGGCCAGACCTCCTCGGGGGAGAAGCCGGCGCGACGAAGCTCATGCGCCGTCCAGGCATCGATCGCCCGAGCGAAGCGGCCGCTCTCAGAGACCTGTTTGGCGGCGAGCGGTATCGCCAGCAGGCTTCCCAGCAGGCGGTAGTCCGGCGCATAGAGCGGGGCTTCACCGTGGTCGTGCTCCCAAGGATCCGTCAGCGGGTAGCCCGCGAGCAGAGCGTCAAAGTCCGAGAACGCGTCCTCACGAGCCATCATCCGGCGGAGGGACGGCTGCTCGACCGGCCGCGAGCCGCACGCCTCTCGGCGAGGGTGGCCCGCGCCTGTCGCAGCTGAGCAAGCTCGCTCGCGGAGACGCCCATCCCATCGGACAGAAGGATGTCGTCGACGCGTGACACGGCCTCAAGCAGGTGACCGTGTCGCAGGAGATCGACGACCACGGGCCGGACCATCCTCAGCGCATCTGCCTGTGCCATCACAGCGCGCGGCGAGGGAACGGGAAGCAGGTCGGCCTCCCTCGGCTCCAGCTTCAGCAGACCCCCACCGTAGGCACGCCCGACCGTCTCGGCACCGAGCAGGGTCATCGCGTTGAGTGACGCGAGCGGGAGGAGCGACCGGCCAAGGTCGGCCATGCCCTCGTGCAGGTAGAGGCCGTGGACCGAGTTGAGATGGTGCACCTGGGCGGAGTTGCCGACCAAACGCGGCGTGTCGGCGTTCATGTAGGTCACGAACAGATCCGGCGGCGGCACGAGCGGGGTGCGCCACCAAGGGTCGCGTACCCGGCACTTGTAGGCGAGCTGAACGCCGCGCGCCTCGCCCTCCTCGATGTACCGTCGTGCCGCTGCAGAAGGCTCACCGTCGGGCCTGAACAGCCAGGTCGGGGCGCCCCCCTCACCGAGGCGGGTCCAGTCATCCGCGGTGAGGTCCAGGCGATGCCGCAGGTGGCGGCTTCCCGTGGGGGACATCGGCGCCAAGTCCGACGGCGAAAGCCCGAGGGCCTTCACCTCGTCCGGCGAGAGCGCGAAGTAGCGGTTGTTGCCCGTCACCGCTCCGAGCGTGGTTTCGCCCCAGTCAAGGAGGCGGCCGAAGCCTGCCTCGCCGGAAAGGCGGGAGAAGAGCGCCCGGGCCTCGGCGGGCAGGAGTGCATCGGTCCACTTTGCGTTCGGCCGGGTGGGAACCCAGCTCGAGACGAGCTGGGTCGACGAAACGAGCTCCTCGAGGTCCCGGACCTGGTGGAGCTCGCAATGGTCTGTTGGGCCCTGCCCCTCAGCCTGGAGGAGGACGACTTCTTCCTGGACACCCGGGAACACGCGCTCTGTGAACAGCACCAACCGGACGCGCGCGAACCGGCGCATCAGAAAGCTGCGCACCTCGGCCGCATAGTTGACCGAGAGGAGCTCCGCCGGGAGGACCAGACCCAACCGCCCCTGGGGCTTGAGGAACAACGCAGCGTGCACCGTGAACGCCGCCCACGACGACGCGAGAGCAGAAAGCCGCACACCCGCCTGGAGTGCGGCCTCGCGCGCAGTGGAGCGCGCGTCGCCGGAGAAGCCCTGGTAGCGGACGTACGGTGGGTTGCCGACAACCGCGTCGAACTCCGGCCTTGGGGGGTGCGCGAAGAAGTCCCCGGTCTGGAGATCCGCCTCGTAGCCGGCTTCCTTCAGATTTCGGCCAGCGGCGACGACGCTGTCGTCGTGCAGTTCGGTGCCGTGGAGCCCTCCCGGTGCCGCACCGAGAGCGTCCAGCCGACGGGCGGCTGCGAGCAGAAAGGCCGCCTCGCCGCACGACGGTTCGAGAACCTGGTCGCTCGGATCCCGGATGGCCCAATCCGCGAGGTGCGTGCAGAGCACGCGCGGCGTGAAGAAGGCTCCACGGGCTTTGCGGTGTCCCGGACTGTCCAGAGAACTCAGAGCTGTGCGCGTCACCAACGCGAAGATACAGCCGGATGCGGCGGGCTCGATTCTCGGCATGGGTGGCCCCACCGTCGCATCCGGCTCAGTCGCGACTTGGGCGTGAGGTTTCGGCAGTGATCTCTCTCCTGCACCCTCAGACTGTCTCACCACGACCTACCTCGGAATCGCTGTCGCCTCACGTCAGGCGCCTCCGCTCGCTCCTCCCGTCCGCGCTCCGAACCG
>JADLBT010000266.1 GCA_020847555.1 Gemmataceae bacterium | reverse complement strand
TGTCGGCCGTCACATCGAGCGCCGTCGCCAGCCGGTCGAACGGCACGATGTTCCAGTAGCAGGTGAATTCCTTGTTCGTGTAGGCGTTGAGCGTGCCGCCGGCGCCCTCGATCTCCTCGGCGATCATGACCGCGTCGGGCCGCCGTTCGGTGCCCTTGAACACCATGTGCTCGAGGAAGTGCGTAATCCCGTTGAGCCGCTGCGGCTCCGAACGGGACCCCACACCCACGAACAGGTTCACGGATACCGCCTGCGTGGAAGGCATCGCCTGCGTCACGATGCGCAGCCCGTTCGGCAGCGTCGTCAGTTCCCAGGAATTGGCCACTCGTTCTCTCCCCGCCCCGGCATGGAGGCGTATTCTACGTCCCCGCGGCGCAGTGCATAGCAGGCTCCGCTGCCTGCCGCGCCCCACGGCCCGCCCGCCGTACACTCGACCAATGGCAGACCTCTCCACGCGCATCGCACCGAACTGGACCAGTGCCGCTGGCGCCATCGAAGGGGTCCTCGTTCATCTTGGCGTACCGCTGCCCCGGCACGCCATCATGGGGCTCACCGGCCATGCATTTCGCCTGTGTCTCGGCACGAAGGGAGGCGTCGTCGCCCTCCCTTCCGGCGTCGCCGACTACGACTACGCGGCGATGGCTGACCGGTACGCGCGCACCGGCGTGACCTGGGAGCGGTTCGCCGCCGAAGCCCCGCCGGGCGGGGGCCACCGGTCCGCCGAGGCGGCCGCCTGGGTCGAAGCTCACCTCGCCGCCGGCCGCCCCGTCGCCGGCTGGGACTTCCACCTGCACGAATTCGCCGTCGTCCACGGCTTCGACCCCGGCCGCGGCGGGTTCCTCGTCGACGACGTCCTCACGCCCGAAGTCGGCGCCTTCTCGCCGCTCGCAGGATGGCCCGCCCTCGGCCGCATCGAACTGCTCGCGCCGATGGGCGAATCGGACCTGGACCCGCTCGAGACGGTGATCCTCGCCCTGCAGACCGCGCTGGAGTGCTTCGAAGGCGCCGACGGGCCGCCGGACCAGCCCCGGGGAACCGCCGCGCTCGACGCCTGGGCCACGGCCCTCGACGGCGCCGCCTTTCTCGAGGACCTCACGGCTGCGTTGCCGGACCTCGCCGGGCCCCTCGGGCGGGCACGGGACGCCTTGCGCGAGGAGACGACCGCGCTCTCGCCTCTCCTGACGCTCTTCCCCTTCCCCTCGGGCGGGCATGGCAACGTTGCGAACGCCGGGCTCCGCCGGGCGGCGGCGACGGCCCTCCGCCGCGCCGCCCGCCACGAACGCGCCGCCGCCGCTGCCATCCAGGAGGCACTCGCCCTCGCCGGGTAGCCGCCGGGCCATCCCGGACCGTTCGGTTGAGATTCGGATTCGTAGCGCAAGATCTCACTGTGGAAACCCCGGATCCCCCCGACAACCACCATGAGAACAGTCGGGGATAGTGCGTGGACCTCGAACCCGGTACTCCCGTCGTGATCCTGTGGGACGAGGAAGGCGTCTCGTCGCAGCTCCCCGGCCGCATCGCGACGCAGGCCGGACGCGCCGTCGACCTCGATTTCGACATGCACGTGCCGCCCCTGCCCCCCTTTGTCTTCGCCATCGCCGGTGAGCGCCCCGCCCGCTACAAGGCGCGCGCCTCCGTCCGCTCGCGGCAGGACCAGTCGCTCGCCATCTCGCTGCGTGAGCCGTGGCAGCCATGGGACCCGCGCCGCGCGCCGCGTCATCCCTGCTCGTTCGACGCCATCGTCCGCACGTCAGACGGCTGGGAGGCGCGCGTGCGCATGCGGGACCTCTCCGTCCTCGGCATTGGCTTCGAAGTCGCCGAAGTGCCGCCCAGGCCGAACTTCGTCGTCGAACTGGATGGCGCGATGCGCCTCACGCTCGCCTGCAAGGTCACGCGCGTCTTCCTGACCGAGGAAGGCGAGCTCGCCATCGGCGCAGTGTTCGACCACCCCGGCGAGTACAGCCAGCTGCTCCTCGGCGCCGTCGTCAAAGCGCTCGCCTTCGACCCCGAGCTGCGCCGCCCCCCCGTCCGCCGCCTCGCCAGCTGACGGCGGCCGGCACGGCCCACACGGCCACGGAGGGCACCCCCGCCTTCGCAGCGCGCGGTCATCACGCAGTGGGTAGCGTAAACGTCACCGTCAGCCCGCCGCCGAGGCGCGCCTGCGCCGCGATCGAACCACCCTGCGCCTGCATGATGCGCTGGCAGACGACCAGCCCGAGGCCGACGCCCTTCGCGTGCTTCCGCCCCTCGGCGGCACGGAAGTACGGTTCGAAGAGGCGCGCAGCCTCCTCCTCGGAGACGTGGTCGCCCTCGTTCGTGACCGCGACGCTGACGCCGCCCGGCACGACAGTCGCCGCTACCTCGACCGGCTTCCCGGGGACCCCGTACTTCGACGCGTTGCTGAGGAGGTTCTCGAGGACCTGCTCGATGAAGCCTGCGTTGCCCAGCACCGCCGGCAGCGAATCGGGCAGGTCAACTTCGTACCGGTCGTCCGGATGGCGCCCAACCGTCTCGATAAGCCGTGGCAGGAGCCGCTGGAGGAGGATGGGCTCCGTTTCCACCGCCGCGTCGGCGTCCTGGTGGGCGAGCAGGAGCATGCTGTTCACCAGCCGCTGCAGGCGTTCGGTCTCGGTGCGCACCTGGGCCAAGACCTCGCCCCGCTCTTCGAAGGTCATCTGTGCGCGGTTGCGGAGCATGACGTCGACCAGCCCCGCGATCACCCCGAGCGGGTTCCGCAACTCGTGGGAGACCATGCCCAGGACCTCGTCCGCCTCAAGCCCCGCGCCGCCCGGGACCGTGTCCGTGCGCTTCATCGCTGAGGACGGATTCGGCCCACGGCCGCTGTTGGCGGAGTCGCCCTGCTCTCCCACAATGTCCACCCCGAAGGCCCGGACGCCGGCGGGACCACGCTCTCCCGGCCAGCCCGTCCCGCGAGTATGGCCCTGTTGGTGGCCCCGAATCATGGGCCACCCGGCCCTCCCAGGCGCCCCCGCCCGGCCGTTGCCGTGCGCATGGCCCGCAGGCCGCACAGCGGGCACATGTTGTGCTGGTACCGGGGAAGGGACTCGAACCCCCACGCCTTGCGGCCGCCGATTTTAAGTCGGCTGCGTCTGCCATTCCGCCACCCCGGCCCGCGAAGTGGAATGGTACCTGTTCCGGCGGGCTGCCATCAGGGCAGGCCGCGTCATGCCAAATCTGGGGATGCCGCGGATCCAACAACCAGTGCACTCTCCCCCGGGCCGTCTTCTCATTCAAGAAACCCCTGCCCTGGCAGCACCATCCTGGTACACTTCTTCGAGGACCTCGCGGGCGTACCAGAGCTGTGGGTAGGTGCCTTCGAGCGGGGCAACGATGCCCATGCCGGTCATAGTGGTCAAGGCTGCCCGGGCAGTGTTGTACTCGCAGCTGGCGTAGGCGGCTACATCCCGCGCGCTGACAAAGACCTGTTCCATCAGCAAATCAACTGCAACCAGTGGGGCTTGCGATCGTGACCCCGACCGGACGAGGTTGCGATATTTCTCGTGTAGGGCGATCAGGGCCCTTGTCCTGCTTCTTGCATCATCTGCTTGAGCGTGCACGGCCCTAAGGAAGAACATAAGCCACTGCTGCCAATCGCCCCTGGTGCTGACTCTCTTCAATAATTCCAGATACGTATCGCGCCTGCGTTCTAAGTACGGACTCAGGTTCACGAGGGGTGCGTCTATCAATCCCCGAGAGATCAGCTGGATGGGGATTAGCAATCGGCCCAGCCTGCCATTGCCGTCCTCAAAGGGGTGGATAGCTTCGAATTGGTAGTGGGCGATGCCGGCCG
>JADLBT010000265.1 GCA_020847555.1 Gemmataceae bacterium | reverse complement strand
CGGAGAGCTGGTCGAAGGTGCCGGCCGTCACGCGCGCCCGGGTCATCGGCGCCGTGGCCATGGCCCACCAGAACAGCATCCCGAGGAACGCCGACTTGCCGATGCCCTTCCCCGACGCGATCGCCAGCCTGATCTTGCGCGCGTTCCGGTCGGGGTTGCGCATCGCCGCCCCGATCTCGATCAGCCGCTGGGCCTGCCATAGCTGCGGCCCGGGCCAGCGTTCGAGCGGCGTGCCCTTCTGCCCCCACGGAAACGCGAACTGGACAAACCCCAGCGGATCGTCCCGATACTTGGCGACTTCGGCGACGATCTTGCGGTTCAGCTCCGCCGGCACACCCGGCGCGAACATGGAGCGGGCAAGCGACACTCAGAGCAGCTCCCTGAATGCTTCGGGCACGGAGGCCACCGGGTCGTCTTCGACCTCCTCGGCGTAGCCGTCGATCTCTTTGGCTTCTTCGTGCTCCAAGGCTGCGATCTCGGCTTCGGTCAGCCCCGTCTCGCCGTCGACGACTTCGGCCACTCCGCCGTCCCGCCGCGCCATCGCGGCGTCGAGCTGCTCGGCCAGCGTCCCGCCCACGTCGATCGTCAGTTTGTCGTTGTTCATCCCCAGGTGGCGCATCAGCAGCGACAGCACCGAAGTCCTGTCGATGAGCTTCACCTCCTGGATTTCGGCATTGTGCATCTTGCCGGTGTCGGGGTTGATCTCGACGATCCTGCGCGTCTTGACCCCGGCGATCATCATGGCGTCGTCGTCATCGAGTTCCTCGGGGGCCTTCA
Source organism: Gemmataceae bacterium (assembly GCA_020847555.1). Next base: position 1,789 of record JADLBT010000265.1, on the reverse strand, counting down.
ACGAGCCATCAGGGTTAAATATGGCCTTGGGAGATCCGAAGGCCATGCGCCCCAGATGATCGAGCACCCGCTCCGCATTCACCCCCACCCGCCGCGCCCGGGAGGCCAGCGCCCGCCCCAGCGCGTCCCTGATCTCGGGCAGCTTCATCAGCGTCTTGCTGATCTCGGCCGCATTTGCCGGCGGATACCCTGCCCGGATCGCGGCCTGGCGCGCATCGAGGTCGATCAAGTACTCGCGCACGAAGTTGGCCCGCCGCGAGGTGGGCGATGCCGTCCATTTCCCGGCCCCGTCGCGCTGCTCCAGCGCCGCCAGCTTGACGAGGCTGGGCACGCGCGGCGTGTAGTGCCGCTTGGTTCTGGCGGCCTCACCGGCCATGGACGGCCTCGTCGTCGGGCGGCAGCGGGAGCTGCCCCCAGACCATGTTGGCCCCCTGATCCTTTCGCGCCACCGTGGCGACCCACAGCGTGCCGTCATCCCGGAGCGCGATCAGGCTGGGCCACGAACTCGCCCCCTCGGCCAGCGCCGCGATTTGCACGACCTTCGGCTTCGGCCGCGCGGGGTCCAGCGCCGTCGCCGTCGCCGCCGGTGGCGCGGTGCGCGGGATGTCGCACGGCCGCAGCAGCGCGGCCTCTTCCGTTGGCGGCATCGAGCTACTCCACCCATCATCCCAGGCCCGGCGGTTTTCGGGAGAAACGTAGTGGTTGGCCGACCGCGAATCGCCGGCAGCGCCCGCGCACCACCCCAGCGTGCGGGCCACTTCCCTTGGCGCCGCGCGCGGGATGTCGCACGGCCGCAACAGCGCTTTTTGCAACAGCGCGTCTTCATCGTCCCACCCGGCCTGCCAGCGCGCCATTCGGGGGCCGGGCGTGTAGGGGCCGCGCGGGGCGCCGCGACGGCGCGCGGCGCGGCCTTCAGCATAGACGTCCAGATCGGCCATCGGGTGTTTTCCTCGGCGGAGGGTTCAACTTGCGGCCTCATCTTGCCGTCTTTCCGGGGGCGGGGCAAGGTTCTTGTCCTCCGCGGGTGTTTTGTCCTTCTCGATCCTTTTGTTCGTGGCGTGAATTTGTAACGCATGGGCGTCTCGTCCGATTTGTAGACGGCACCTCCACCCAAGAAGGGCGGGGGGCACTCGCCGGGGGTGGGGGTGCCAGGGGTGGGGTGCGAATGCTTCTCACTTGCAGCCGCGAACCCGCCGCCACCTAGGCAAGCTGTCCCATCTGCCGAGCTGGAGCGGCAGGTGCAGGTGCCGAGAGCAGGAATATCAGCAGCACGAAAAGCTAAGTAATTGATATTGTTGGGTTTTCAAAGTCGCGTAAGATCTATTATGGAAAGTGGGGTGTCGTTGAGGAAATGATACGACAGGCCGCGGAGGTGCGCTATTCCCGTTCGGGTATAACGCGAGAATAGGTCCGAAGCGGCCATACTCGCATTTTGCAACAGGTCAAAACGCTCCCCCAGCACCACCAGCCTTTCAGGACCGCTCCACCGCCAGCAACCAGGCTATTCCACGCCCAAGCTGCGTGAAATAGGCGCAGGTAATTCCACGCAGCTTGGGCGTGGTATACCCCGAAGCATTCTACGCCTGGAAAACGTGAAATAGCCGGGCACTGCGCCGCGAGCACGCTTTGCCCGATCCGACAACCCGCACTGTCTAGCGATACGATGCACCAGCCCCGCCCAGCCTACCGGCTGTCAGGCATCCAGCTCGCCTCGTGCTGGGAGCGCGATGCTCTCGGAGTTGGCCTGTCGTTCCATTGTCTGGCGCCTCCGGCCCTACCTAGCCGGAGG
>JADLBT010000264.1 GCA_020847555.1 Gemmataceae bacterium | reverse complement strand
GCTTCGGGACGCATGACGGCTTCTCCTTCCCCTGCGAAGACATTCGGACAACCTCCTCTGATTCTAGGAACCTCGACGCGCGACGGGTTGGTAGTCGTGGGTAAACTTCCTCTGTCCGGTTCCCTAACCACCAAGGAACTGGTAAAGGTAGCCGACTCCGAGGGCACGGATGCGAAGGTTTACAGGCTCTTCCGTGGCAAAGGGAGGGCGGTAATCGACAAGGGCCTCTTGGTGCGGAAGGAACGCCTCTGGCTTTTGAACTTGGCCCCGAAAAGGCCCTGACCTGGCTACGACTCTGGCCCCCTGCCTGAAGTACCCTCCTCTGACGCACTCGTTAAGGGCATCGCCAGGCGGCTGGGATGCGGGTGCAAACGAGAAAGGAGTCAGGCATGACCGTCGCCGTACCCATCAAGTCGCTGAACCTGGAGCAGTTGGCCGACCAGATCAAGCCGCACTTCCAGGCGATGGACAAGGCCGAGCAGTCGGCGTTGATTCACGCCAGGGACGCAGGCCGCTGGCTGAAACTCGCCAAGGCCCGCTGCCGCCAGGAGTCGCACCCTTGGAATAAGTGGGTGCCCCAGAACTTCAACAAGACCAAACAGATGGCGGACAACTACATCCGCATCTTCGACCGCTGGCCGGAACTGGAAGCCGAGATGGCGAAGACCGGCAGGGGCCTGACCATCGGTGAAGCGATCAAACTCCTGGGTCCGCAGGAAAAGGCCGCGAACGGTGAGGAGCAGGAGGCAGAGCCGAAGGCGAAACGGCAAGTCCAACTGGAGGACCGGCAGAGGGAAACGCTCCAGGCGTACCTGGTCGAGAAGGGCGTCGAGATCGACCCCCAGGCGTTCTGGACCGCTCTGGCGGACCTGGACATCAACCTCAAGAGGATCGTCAACCGCCTCGACATCCTTGCCCAGCAACTCAAGGAGCAAGAACTCGGCCAGTGGCTCAACTCATTCCGGGACGGCTCCCCGGCCTGGGAAGATGCCTGCCAGCCCTACGGTCTGGAACCGGACGTGATGGCACATGCAGCACACAAGGCGTTCCTGGGTGTCGTCGTCTGGCACCAGGCGGACGAGGACAGGCCCCGCGAGGACTACGACACTCTGTTGGCTGGGAACGGCTGGGGCTGGTACTACTTCGTCCAAGGGGGCACGTTCAGACCCGCCGTCGCGGCCCGCAAGGCAGCCGAGTGGCTGACGGAACACGGAGCCGGCGACCTTGAGTTCGAGCTTGATGAGGAGCAGGTCGAGAAGCTCCAGGAGGCCCTGGCCGCGTTGCCTGGCCCGCCCACAGAGCCACCGGCTGAAGATGCAACAGCCGCCGATCCAGGCCCCCTCGATGCTGTACCACCCTCGGAGGAGCCGCCCACGCCATCGCCCAAGACAAGACGCAGGTGATCGTGGAAAACGCCTTTTCCAGTCACCGCAGCAACGACACCCCGGCGTGGCCAGGCCGGGGTGTCGTGTCTTTCAGAAAGTCCGCCAGATACGGCAGTTCTCACTTCTTCGAGCAACCGCCGCGTGAGCAGGGGCCAGGTCCGTCGCTGACCATAGGGAGCGACTGCCTGATCTTCGCCCAAGGGCTGCCGTCGCTGCCTACGCGATCCGAAGGGTCGTCTCGCGTTGCATCGTAAACACCTTTTGAAAGGACGTACCAGCAGAAGAAACAGTGGTTCGACGTGGCGCCGGGAAGGGCGTGCGGGTCGGCCGCCAGGATCTCGTCGCGGATGGCGGTCAGCCCCTGGCGGAACACCTTGCCGACATAGGGGTGCCGCCGCGCCCGCTGCACGATCTGCGCCACCGTGTCGCGGTAGATATTGCCGATCGTCAGCTGCTCCAGGTCCGAGGCGAACCCGCAGCACGGCTTGACGTCGCCACGCGGTGTCACGATGAGCGCCTGCCCCGGCCCCTCGCAGTAGTCCTCCGCGAACCACGTCCCATCCCACGCTCCCGCGAACCGCTCTGCCCGCTCGACCGGCGCCAGGTGGTTCCAGTTCAGCGTCACCGTCAACTCGTCAGACACCAGCAGGTAGCGCCCCAGCAGGTCGGACCACTCCACCACCGCACCGAGCGCCGTGGCCAGGGCGCGGACCGGCTCCAGACCCTGATCGGGGCGGCGACTGGCGTAGGACAGTGACAGTACATTGTCACGGCCAAAGACGCGGCGAGTGGTGCGGCAGAACGCCGCCAGCGCCTCGGTGCGGACGCCGTGGAACCTGTCCACGCTCAGCCCGATCTTGCCGCTAAACCCCGCTGCCGCCAGCGCGCTCATCACGTCCCGGAGTTCCAGCGCGTCGCGGAACCAGACACCGTTCGTCATGATCCGGTCGAACCGCAGCCCGAGGTCCGCGGCGCGGCGACAGACCGCCAGCACGAATTCGGGGTAGAGGAACGGCTCCCCGCCCGTCAGGCCGAGGACGCCGATGCCGTGGGCGTGGGCGTCCTCGAGGAAGCGCACCGCGGCCCCGACGTCGAGGCGGTCGGTCCACTCGATCGGGACGGAGCAGTGCGGGCAAGACAGGTTACACTGGTACGTCCCTGCCAGCATCAGATAGTTGGGCCGGAAGGTGCGCGTGCGGCGCCGGACCGGCCGGCCTGGGCCGCGCCCCGACGGGCAGGGCGATGTGGACATGCCTGCTCTCCTGTTCCGCTGCGGAGATTCTGCTCCTCGCTCATCTTACCCGCCCGCGCGGCGAACCGGCCGGCCGGCGCCGAAATCCCCCGGCGCCGGCTGGCCGGAGCGGTCACCAGTCCACGACGGACCCATCGTCGTCGTCGTAGGTTTCGCGGTTGCGCCACTTGTGCCCGATCTTGTCCGCCATCGCCTTCTCGTCCAGCTCGACGCCCAGGCCGGGACGTGTCGGTACGTCAAGGTAGCCGTTCTTGACGACGAACGGCTGCCGCAGGTAGCCCTCGCCGAGGCTGACCTGCTCCTGACACAGGAAGTTCGGGATCGCCGCCGCCAGCTGGATACCGGCCGCCAGCGAGATCGGCCCGAGTGGATTGTGCGGGGCGATGGTCGCGTAGTACGCCTCGGCCATGCCCGCGATGAGGCGCACCTCGGTGATGCCGCCCGCGTGGCACAGGTCCGGCTGCAGGATCGTGGCCGCCCGCTTCTCCAGCACTTCCCGGAACCCCCACTTGGTGAAGACGCGCTCGCCGGTCGCGATCGGCAGATGGGTGCCGCGGGCGATCTCCGCCATGACGTCGTGGTTCTGGCAGTTGACCGGCTCCTCGACAAACATCGGGTTGTGCGGTTCCAGAGCCCGGATAAGGATCTTGGCGAGGGCCGGGCTGATCTTGCCGTGGAAGTCGATGGCGATGTCCACGTCGTTGCCGGCGACGCGGCGCAGCTCGGCGAAGCGCTCGGCGGCGAACAGTACCTGGGCCGGCGTCTCCAGGTAGCGCGGGTTGCGGCGGAAGAACGGGCCGGTCTTGAACGCGGTGAAGCCGGCCTGCAGCCCCTTGCGCAGGTCGGCCGGGGTGCGTGCGTGGGCGTAGACGCGCACCCTGCGCCGGGTCGGCCCGCCGAGCAGCTCGTATACTGGCACGCCGAGCGCCTTGCCCTTGATGTCCCACAAGGCCATGTCGATGCCGCTCAGGACGCTCGTCAGCACCGGCCCGCCGCGGTAGAAGGCGTGGCGGTAGATCGCCTGCCAGTGGTGGACGACCTGGCGCGGATCCTTGCCGACGAGGTACGGCTCGACCTCACGGACGGCGGCGGCGCACGTCTCGGCCCGGCCCTCGACAAGAGGTTCGCCCAGGCCGACGATGCCGGCGCTGGTGTGGATCTTCAGGAACAGCCAGCGCGGCCGGACGAGGAACGTTTCCAGCCGTGTGATCTTCAGCGGGTCGCGGGCGCGCACCGGGGCGTTCTGCTCGGCGGCAGCGCGCGTGCCCAGCCCGGCGGCGGTGGTGGTGTTGAGGAATTCGCGTCGGTTCATGGTCGTGCTCCTCGCGGGTGGGGGGAAGGGGTTTGCCCGTCAGGGATCGTCTTCGGCGCAGACGGTCGGCTCGACCCCCAGGACCACCGCATGCATTAACTCGCCGACCGAGGAGAACAGCAGGGTGCGGTGGTATGGCTGCCTGGCGGTTTGCTCGAACAGTTCATCGAGTCGTTCCGATGGAAAGAGGTTCTCCAGAACGGCATGGGCCATGACACGGCTCGGGCTTCGCCCCATGAACGACTGAAAGACCTTGGGTAACATCCGTGCCGCCTCGCAGGGAGTTGTCGGTGGCCCCAGCGAGGTAATAGTTTAGAGAAACCAGCGGTCGCCCTGGCAGCTCTGACTCTAAAAGGTTCACGCCGCCTCCGCCAGGCCGAGTACCTTGCGCAGCGCCGTCAGGCCGATCTCCGCCACCTGCAGCGGCCTCGTCTGCCACAGTTCCGGGTTGAACAGTTCCAGCGCCACGTACCCCTGGTAGTCGAGGGCGCGCAGCCGGTCGATCAGTGGTTGCAGGCGGAAGTCGCCGTCGCCCGGCAGAACGCGGTCGGCGTCGGTCGCCAGTTCGCGCCACACCCCGGCCACGTCGCACAGCTGGACGTGGGCAAGATTATTCGGCGTCAGCAGAGCGAGATCTTCTTCCTTGCTCGGTCCGGTGTAGTAATGAAACACGTCGAGGTTGACGCCGACGTTCGGCTCCCCGCAGGCGGCGACCAGGACCAGCGCGGTCGCCAGGCTGGAGCAGAACGTCGCCGATCCGCGGAACTCCAGGGCCAGCCGCACCCCAAACCCGGCCGCCCACTGGGCCGCCTGGGCGAGCGACACGACGGCCCGCTCCAGTCCGGTCCGGTCCACCTGGCCGGCGAAGTCGGCGACGACCAGCAGCGTCGGGATGCGGAACTCCTGGCAGATATCGAGGCGCCGGCGGAAGTGGTCGAAGTGGACCCTGCGCTGCTCGCCCTGCGACAGCAGCAGCCCGCCCTGGTACGCGGCGGCGGCGAGCGTCATCTGCCGGTCCTCGAGCAGCCGGTGCGTGTCCGCCACCGAGTGCCTGTCGAGGTGGTCTTCCAGCTTGGTAAGCCACACCTCCATCGCCGCGCAGCCGGCGTCGGCATAAATCTCGACGTCCTCGCGGAACGACAGAGGCAGCGTGGTGGCTTCGCTGATGCAGGCCTTCATGCGACGATCCCCCGCGGCGGCGAGGCGCGATCTCTCCCGGACGCATGCCGCGCTCGCCAAGGTTCAGGGTAGCGCCGCAGGAGTGAGTGGACAAGCCGCCGGGCGCGCTTGCGGCCGCTGCGCTCCTTTGCGACAATAACAACCCTGGAACCGGCGAGGGTTGCCATGACGAACACGCGGCAAGACGTGACGACCGTGCTGGGCGAGGTGCGCGCCGGCAAGGCGGGTGCGGTGAACCGCCTGGTCGAGCTGGTCTACGACGAGTTACGGCGAGTGGCGGGCGGGCTGATGCGCCACGAGCGGCCCGACCACACGCTGCAGCCGACGGCGCTGGTCAACGAGGCGTTCGCGAAACTCCTCGACGCCGACTTCGTCAACAGCGTCGAGGATCGGCGTCTCTTCTTCGGCGCGGCAGTGCGGGCGATGCGGCAGGTGCTGGTGGACCACGCCCGGCGGCGCGACGCGGACAAGCGGGTGGAAGGGCGCCGGCGCGAGCCGCTCGACGAGGCGATGTGCTATTTCGAGGAGCAGCAGCTCGACGTGCTGGCCCTGCACGAGGCGCTGAACGAGCTGAGCACGCTGCACGAGCGGCACGGGAAGATCGTGGAGCTGCGCTTCTTCGGCGGGTTCACCGTGCAGGAGATCGCGGAGCTGCTGGGGGTGTCGGTCAGCCTGGTCGAGAGCGATTTCCGCAAGGCGAGCGCGTTCCTGCGCAGCCGCCTCGGCGCGCGCGGGTGACTGTCCGGGCCGCTTGCGGTCTTCGCCCCCGACGAACGGCCGCGCGGCCGTTCGTCGAGGCGCGGCAGGTCGATCCAGTCGCCGTCACCGCCGGCCGTCGGGGCGGTCGGCGACGGCAGCAGGAGCAGCGACAGCAGACAGCGTATGGTGCAGGGACAGTGCGCAATCACGAAGGGAACTCGCCGTGGGGTCGAGCAGGCGTCCAGCCAGCGCAAGCCGGCGCGATTCCATGAATTCCGTGGGCGGCTGCAACAGCGCGTTGCCGGCCCCCTTCGGCCGGCCGGCCCGGATCCCCTCGCGCAGCAGCTGCCGCAGTTCCGTCACCACCTTCGCGTACTGCGGATCCTTTGCCAGGTTGCGGAACTCCTTCGGGTCGTTGTCGTGGTCGTACAGCTCGACGCCCTGCCGGCCCTCGTCCCACTCGGTGTAGCGCCAGCGCTCGGTGCGCACGCTGTACCCCATGAACGCCTTGCCCTTCTTCTTGCCGCCGCGCTGCACCTGGGTGTACGCGGCCTTCTTGCCGGGCGCGTTCGGGTCGTCCAGCTGCGGTCTGAGGCTCTGCCCGTGCAGCCCCTTGGGCGCCTTCAGGCCGGCCAGATCGGCGAGCGTGGGGTAGAGATCGACCAGTTCGGCGAGGCGCGGCGACGTCTTGCCCTGCTGCTTCGAGCCCGGAACGGCGATGAGGAGCGGCACCCGGGCCGATTCCTCGAACAGGCTCAATTTCTGCCAGAGCCCGTGCTCGCCCAGGTGCCAGCCGTGGTCGCCCCACAGGACGACGATGGTGTTCTCGCGCAGCCCGAGTCGGTCCAGCGCCTCCAGCAGCCGACCGACCTGGGCGTCCATGAACGAGGTTGCGGCGTAGTACGACCGCAGGAACTCGCGGCACTGCTTCTCGGACAGCCCGTAGTGCGGCGGAGTGACGGACAGGGCGGCCGCCGGGACGTCGTCGCGGTCGCCGTCCGGCCCCTTGGGCAGCTGCACCTTCTCCAGCGGGTACGTGTCGAAATACTTCTTCGGCGCCACGCACGGGACGTGCGGCCGGTAGAACCCGACGGCCAGGAAGAACGGCCGATCGCTGTTCTGTTCGAGGAGTTTGATCGCCTCGGTTGTTACCTTGCCGTCGGTCTGCTCCTCGTCCTTCCCCTTCGCCACCATGTAGCAGAGCGACCCGCCGAGGCCACGCTTGGCCAGGAGGTTGATGACCATCTCCTCGTCGTCCTTGTCGCGCCCTCTGGGGTTGATGAACTTCTCCCACGACGGCGGGTCGTCCAGCCCGCTGGTGCCGATCTGGCCGGGTACGCCGTAGTGGTAGATCTTCCCGACGCGCGCGACGAAGTAGCCGGCGTTGCGGAACAGCTGGGCGAGGGTAACGGCGTCCGGGAGGGCCTTGCGGAAGTGGGTGGCGTTCTCCCGGACGCCCGTCGTGTCGGGGCGCATGCCGGTCATGAGGGAGGCGCGCGTCGGGTTGCACAGGGGGTACTGGCAGTACGCCCGAGCGAACCGTACACCGCGCTTGGCGAGCTTGTCGATGCTCGGCGACCTGGCCAGCGGATGACCGTAGCACCCCAGGGCGCAGGTGAGGTCGTCCACGGCGATGAACAGTACGTTCAGCTTGCGCGGCTTCTGGCCGGCGTCCGCCGAGCCGGCCCAGGCGGCCAGGCCGACCAGCGCCAGTAGACCATAGCGATTCATGAAAATCCTCCCTTTCAGGTAAGTCAGGCCGACAAGCCTGACCCGCAGCGGTGACGGGGTTCCGGGGAGTTGGCTCTTCCGCCGTTGCCGGGTGTTGTATGAGGCGACCCGACGCACCGGCTCGTAAATAGTTCCGAGAGCGCGCGGGTTCCGCGTGCCGTGCGGCCTGCTCTTGCTGCCCGCCGCCGCCATGCCGTCCGAGCCCGCAGCATCAGCGCGGCGGTTTGGTCCGCCAGTTCTTAGATAAAACGGCAACGTCTCTGTCGGCGCCCGGATCCTGTCCGCAGTTGGCTCTGTTACCGGAGGAACATCGTGCGTGCGAATCTCAATCGTTTGTGGATCGGCCTCCCGCCTCTCGCGGGATGTGCCCTGCTCTTCTGCCTCGCCGCCCCGTCCCTGACCCAGCAGGGCGACAAGGAGATCCCGAAACGAGACGTCGGCAAGACGACCTACGACCAGATCACCCCCGTCCTCCTCGGCCAGGAAACGTTCGCTGCCATGCTGGCCAGGGACAGGGCCAATAAACCCGCCGTCGTCGCCCGTCAGCAGGCTCTCCTGGAGGAGCGCTACGACCTGAAGCGGAAGGTGGACGGGAAGGTCAAGATGACCCGCGGCAAGCCGATCCCGGTCGGGCCGACGGCGCGACTGTCGAAGGGCATGACGTGGGACCAGCTCGCCAGGTTGTCGCCCGACGAGATCCGGGCCAGGGGGCTGTTCCCGAAGGGCTATCTCCCGCTGCCCCACCCGGACCACCCGGTCGGCGGCATGCTCTTCCCGCAGCACCAGATCAAGCAATTCGCCCGCCTGGAGCGGTTCGACCTCGACTTCGACCTGCCGGAGCACTTCCTGCCGGAGTTCCCGCCGGCCATCTTCCTGACCACCCGGCCGGACCTGGGGGACGTGTCGCAGGGCAAGGTGGTCACGCTGGAGAACTTCCAGGAGATCTTCCAGGGCATCCTCAACAGCAAGGACATGGAGGGTCTGCGGCTGCTGCTGACGCAGTTCGCCCAGCAGCAGTTCAACGCCACCTTCGGCCGCAAGACGATCCATCCCGAAGGCATCAAGGGCGTGACGTGCTTCGACTGCCACGTCAACGGCCACACGTCGGCGGCGACTCACCTGGTCGGCGACATCCGCCCGCAATCGCACCGGCGCCGCATCGACACGCCGAGCCTGCGCGGGGTGACCGTGCCGCGGCTATTTGGGTCGCAGCGCGCCCTCAAAACGATCGAGGACTTCACCGAGTTCGAGCAGCTGGGCGCGTACTTCGACGGCGACCCGGTGGCGGCGATGATCAAGGGTATCAATCGGCTGGACCGCTCGACCCAGGTCCACTTCATGAGCGAGATGCAGAACCTGCTCGACTTCCCACCGGCGCCGAACCTGGGGTGGGACGGCAAGCTCGATCCGAAGAAGTTCGGGGCCGACACGCCGGAGATGCGCGGCCAGCAGCTGTTCTTCGGCAAGGCGCAGTGCGCCGTCTGCCACCCGGCGCCGTACTACACCGACAACTCGATGCACAACCTGAAGGTCGAGCGCTTCTACCAGCCGCAGAGGATCAACGGGATGGTGGCGACGGCGCAGGGACCGATCAAGACGTTCACGCTGCGGGGGATCAAGGAATCGCCGCCGTACTTCCACGACGGCCGCCTGCTGACGCTGGAAGACGTGGTCGAGTTCTTCAACCTGGTCCTGGAAACGCGGCTCACCGCGGACGAGAAGCGAGATCTGGTGGCATTCCTGCGCCAGCTCTGATACATGGCCCGGGCGAAGGCGACTGCTTTATCTTTCCCCCCTCCCCCCTCGTGGGGGAGGGGCCGGGGGTGAGGGAGCGAAGCGCCGGAGACTTGATCCCCCCACCTCCAACCCCTCCCCCACCAGGGGAGAGGGGAGGCAGAACCGAGCACCGTCTGACCGGCTGCCGCGACGTGGCCAGCGCTGCCCTCTCGGCAGCGAGCCTGCTGCCGTCTCTGGCGGTCAGAGCCACCCCTTCCACCGGAAGAACAGCAACGAGCCCAGGCCCGACAGGGTCATCAGGCCCAGTGCCCCCAGGAAGCCCAGCACGTCTCTCGTGGACGCTGGCCAGACGCCCTCGTCGAAGTTCATCCCGTACACGCCGGCAAGCAGCGTCATCGGCAGGACTGTCGTCGAGATCATGGTCAGCACCTTCATGATCTCGTTGAGCTTGTTCGACGCGGCCGACAGATGGGTCTGCATCAGGTCCGTTGCCGTCTCACGCGCGCTTTCGATCAGCTCCGTGAACCGAACGACGTGATCGTAGACGTTGCGATAGTACACCATCTCGCGCTCGTCGATCAGCGTGAACTCGCCGCGCGCAAGCCGGGCGGTGATCTCGCGCTCGTAGATGAGGGTCTTGCGCAGCAGGACGATCTGACGCTTGATCTTCATCAGCCGCACGAGCAACTTCTGCGTCGGCCGGCGGAAGACGCGCACCTCCATCCGGTCGAGAACGTCGTGCAGGCGGTCGAGCAGCGGGGCGAACTCGTCGATCAGGTTGTCGAGGACGAGGTGGAAGAGGTAATCCGGCCCGCGGGCCGATTGCTCCTCGTGCTTCTCCAGGAACTGCCGCAGGTCGGCGACGGCCGAGAGCGGTTCGTAGTGGTGGGTGACGAGCACCTGGCGCGTCAGGACGACGCTGAGCTGGGTCAGCGTCGCGCCACGTTTCGCAGTCGGGTCGGCCTTCGTCCCCTTGATGCGGTCCACCAGGCGCTGGCCGAGCGGGTTGATGACCACAAACAGATAGTCGGGAAACTCCTCCACCTTGGGGAAGTGGGGCACCTCGGTCCCTTCGCGGCGCTGCAACGTGACGTCGCGGAACGTCAGGCGGTGGACGGGGAGGAACTGCTCCAGGACGAGCGTCTCCTCCTCGGGAGTCGGGTTCTCCAGGTCGATCCAGTACACGTCCGGGGCGGCCCGGAGTTGCTCGGCGCGCGTTCGGAGCAACTCCGCGTTGAGCCACATACCGGCCTTCTGGCCCGAGTTCCAGCAGTAAAGCGAGATCATGCAACATCACGGCGCAGGGAGACGGTCGGCCACGGTTCCGGGACCGTTGGTGTATCCCCGCCGCGACGCGCGACCATCCCCGGGGAAGTGGGAGTGGTAAAGCCCGCGGGCGGCGGCCCGTGGGTGAAGCGCTTTCTCACTCCCCCGGAAAGATCCTCGCACCTGCTGGTGCGCCCCAGTACAATCCGAATAAGGACGCCCGCTCTGCCGTCTGTTCTCGGGAGCGAACGTTGCATCATGGCCGCATGCATCCTTGCCTGCCCGCCGACCCCAAGTGACGAGCAGTTGCTGGCCAAACTCGCGTGCGGCGACCGCACGGGCCTCGAAGAGTTGTTCCAGCGCTACCGGAGCCTGGCCTACCGGATCGCCCATCGACTGCTGGGCAACGAGGCCGACGCCCTCGATGCAGTGCAGGAGGGGTTCGCCAAGGCGCTGACCCATTTGACCACCTTCCAGGGACGGAGCACGTTCAAGACCTGGCTGCTGCGCGTGGTCAGCAACGCCGCCCTCGACCTGGGCCGGCAGCGCGGCCGGCGCGAGGCGGTTAGCCTGGACGCCTGCGACGGCCCTGACCGCGAGCGCCTCGCCCCCCAGTCCGGCGACGACCCCGCCGCCGGACTGGAGCGAGACGATTTGCGCCGGCAGCTCGATCGCGCTCTGGCCGCGCTGCCCGAGGCCCAACGGCGCACCTTCGTCCTGCACGCCGAGGCCGAACTCAGCTACCGCGAGGTGGCTGCGGTGCTGGGGATCTCGATCGGCACGGTCATGAGCCGGCTGTATTACGCGCGGCAAAAGCTCCGCGCGCACCTGTCCCAGTGGGTCAAATCATGATGCCGTGGCGAGGGGATGCCCGCTGGACCCCTACTCCCGAACAACTGGCCGCATACGTTGACGGCGAACTGGACGCCTGCCCCGACCTTGCCGCGCTGAAGCGGCGCGTCCAGGTCTGGGTTGCGGACCACCCCGAGGCCGCTGCGGCTGTCGAGGCGCAGCGGCGGCTGGACCGACTCTGGCACGCCACCACCCCGCCCGAACCGACGGAGGCCGCCTGGGTGGACGTGTTTGCGCGGCTGGAGTACCTGCCGTTGCCTCCGCCCGAACGGTCGCCGGCGCGCCGGCTCCGGCCGTTCGTCTGGGGGGCCGCAACCCTCGCGGCCAGCGCCGCGGCGGTGTGGTTCCTGACGGCGTACCTGGACGGCCCCGCCACCCCGGACGCGATCGTACACAAGGTTTCCAGGGAGCGCCGGGAGGCGCCCCCGCCGCCCGCCCCGCCGATCGAGCCGTTCCCGGTCGCGGTCGGCGATGAGGTGGAGATCCTGAGCGTCAAGGGGGCCGACACCGGCACCCTGGTCGTCGGCAGTCTGCCGGTCCCGGGGCCGATCGAACTGGTCCGGTCGGGAGAGATAGAGATCACCCAGGCGGAGCCGGACGTGCGCATGGGCGGGGGCGGACCGCCGATGATCTGGGTCCGGCTCGACAGTGAGGCGCCAGCGCCCGACGAACCCTGAGCCCGTTCCGGTGGGTGGTGCCGACCCCGCCTCTGTGACGAGGGGCCGCGCGCGTTCTTGCGAGGAATCACATGGTGCCAGTGCGGTCAACTCGCGGGCTGCTGGGCCTGGCGGCGGTGGTGGCCGTCCTGTGTGGCCAGCCGGCCTTCGCCCAGCAGGGGAAGCGGGTCAAGGTCACGGTCGTCGTCATCCTCGCCAACGACCGCTGGAAGGAAGTTGATCCGCGTCTGAAGTGCATCGCCGACGAGGTCCGCAAGCACGACCCGCGGCTGCGCGGGTTCACCCTGGCGTCGATGGCGTGGAAGTCCCTGGCAGTCGATGAGCAGGCGTCGTTCCCCCTCGTCGAGGGGCGGTCGGCAAAGGTGCTCGTCCACACCTGCGCGGACAGGCACAACCGCGTTTGCCTGGCGGTCACCCCGCCGTGGCAAGGTGAGATCGTCTACCGGACGGTGTGCGGCAAGTTCCTACCCATCGTCACGCGCTACCAGACGCACGAGCACGTGCCCGCCCGGACGGTGGCGCTGGCCCTCGGCCAGGCGGCCAGGCCGCGCCAGGCGCACCTGGCGGCCGCCCTGCTCATCGGCGGCCGCATGCGCGAGCGCGTGATCCTGGCCGTGTGTGTCCAGCCCTGCAAGGGCAACTGACTCCTCTCTCCAGGCCGTCTCCACCGGCGCCCGCGCGGGGGCACGCTCGCCTGCCCGGCTCATCTTGATCTCGGTTGCGCCGTCGATGATGCACTTGCCCGTCTTGCGGTTGTAGAGGATCTGCCGGCCCTTGATCTCGTCGTACTCGCGCCCCTGCAGGCCGGCCTTGCGGCGGTAGAGGATCGCCGGGCTCCCCTCGAAAATCACCGTGTCCTGCGCCTCGTTGTACTTCACCACCTCCGCCCGGCCGAAGAACTCCTGCGTCCGGAAGAACACGCGCGTCTTCGCCGTCATCTCCTGAGTCTGCTTGCCGCCCGGCCGCGGCGTACTCGCGACCGTCAGCATCGCGCTCTGGATGTACATCGCCCCCCTGGGCAGGTTGTCCAGGTCCACCTCGACGTCGGGGTTGTTCGCCTCCAGGTGGAGCACCTCGACGTTGCCGAAGAAGTTGGAGATGCGCGTCTTCGTCCGGTTTCCCTTCTCGTAGGACGTCATCTGGTCCTGGAAATCGACGCGCGTCAGCTTCATCACCTCCTCGACCTTCTTCTCCTTGCCCGACTCCGGTCCGGTGCCGATCTCCTTGGCCCCGAGGCCCAGGGCGAACACCTTGCCCGGGCCGGTGGCGAGGAAGCGGTTGTCGATATTGTTCCCAACGACCTGGCGCGCCCGCAGGCGCTGGTACTTGAGGAGCTTGCTGTCCTTCTCGTCGCGGGTACTGTCAATGATGTAGACGTTGCCGTGCGCCACCATCCGCTCCGCCTTGGCCCCCTGGCCGCCCTTCTGCCCTTCCTTGAACGAGACGAAGCGATCGAGGACGACCTGGAGGGTCTGCGATTGCAGGGCGGCGTTGTCCTGGTAGGCGACCACGTCGCCGGTGAAGTCGGCGTCCTTGCCGTTGAAGAGCATGTCCTTCTTCCAGTGAACCTTGAGCATGGTGCCCGGTTTGGCCGGCTTGCTGCCGTCGAACGTCGTCTTGCTCGGCATGCTCATGGCGCCGCTGCCCTCGACGTAGGCGAGGTTCTTCTGCTGGTCGATGGTCACCGCCGGGCCGATCAGGAGCATCTCGCCGAGCTGCAGTTCCGCCTTGTCCGCCCCGTCGCTGAAGACCTCGAGCAGGTCGCCGGCCGGCTGGTGGCGGAGCTTGAGCCGGTCGCCCTTGATGTCCACCCCCTTGTCGTCCGGCTTCGCACCCTCCTGGCGGACGTGGACGTTGCCGTCGGTAACCAGGTTGCGCAGCTCGTTCTTCGCGCCGCTGCGGACGACGTAGGCGGTCACGTCGCGGGCCCACAGCTGGATCGGCTTCTTCTTCTCGGCGTCCGGCGCGGGCGGTTTCGGGGCATCCGCCTTCGGGGCGACGGCCGGAGGCGCACCGTCCTTCACGGGGGCCGGGTCGGCGGCGCCGGGCGGCAGGGGTGGAGCCTTCGCGCCGCCGGACGCCGACTCCGGCGAAGGCACTGCCGCGGATTTCGAGACGGCCCCGGCCGACTGCTTCTCGACCGTGTGGGCGGTTGGCGTGACGGCGGCGACAGTGTCGGGGAGTACGTCGGCCCCCTCCTCGAACAGGACCACGAGATGCTCGCACAGGTGGATCTTCATCTCCGGAGCCCGGGCCTTGACCCGGCCGAACGCCTCGACCTTGTGCGGCCGCTGGCCGGACCCGCCGGATGCTTGCGGCCGGTTCGCCGCCGCGGCCTTCGGCCCGGAGGCGCTGGCGCGCTCGTTCGGCTCCAGCCACACCATCAGCTTTTCACCCTGCAACTCCTGGTCGTGCTCCTCGTCGAGGAAGACGGCGTCGCCGGTGAACGTCAGCAGGTCGAGAAGCTTGTCCCCCACCCGGTCCTTGGTCGAGGTCAGGGTGTCCTTCCAGAAGGCGTGGACGGGGTGCGACTTGTCGGGGCTTTTGGCGGCGCTGGCCCGATCGAACAGATCGACCTGACCCGGTCCCTTCGCCTCCAGCTGCTGCGGGCTGCCCTTCTGGTTGCCGCCGACGAGCATTAGCTCGCTGGCCTTGATCTTGTGGCCGTCCTTCACAGCCTGGAGGGGGGAGCCCTTGAGCCGTGTCGTCGTTCCGCGCTCGGGGGTGGAGCTGTAGTAGTTCAGCTCGGTGCAATTGGCGGCCAGGTTCTCGCTGTCCATGACCAGCCAGACCTCGCGGCCGGGGCGGGCGGTCGCCAGGGCGCTGTCGATCTCGCGGTCCGCGCTGCGCGTGTTGTGCTTGTCGGGAGCCTTCGTTCCGTCGGTGTTCTTCCGGCGGAATTGCAGCTCGAGGTGGTCGCACAGGAGCTGGTCGAGCTGGCCGGCTCGCTCGGGATCCGCCCCCGGGTGCTTCGCGTCGTGCAGCGCCTCGCGCAGCACCAGGACGTGTTCCGGGGCTGTCGCCCCGCCGACGGTCGGGCTGTCAAACGTGGCCAGATCCTTCGTCACGTCGTAAACGAACCGGCCCTGGGTGCGGATGACGACGTGCGACCGCTCGTTTTTCTTGCCCTTGCTGTCCGCCCCGTCCTTCTCGGCCGGGGGCGTGGGGCGGTCGTCCTTGGTGGCGCCCGGGAACCCGCCGGCCTCCGGGTACAGGTGCATCTCGACCGACGAGAGGAGGACGACCTGCTCGACTCCGCCGATGTTGTCGTTCTTCTTCGGGACGGCCGGCTTCGCCCGCTTCCCGCCCTTGCCGGGCGGGTCGTCCTTGGCCATGTAGAGTTCGAGGCCCTTGCCGCGGATGTCGGTCGGGTGGGGCCGGGTGGCGGTGTCGAGGAGTTTGACGTACCCGGACGTCCACACCTTGTTCGGCCGCTCGTCGTAGAAGAGGGACTGCTCGTCCACGCGCACCTCGAGGTCGTCGCTCTTCTGCGGGGTGCGGCGGTTGTTGATGATGACGATGCCGCCCTTCAGCTCGGCGCCGACGATCTTGCGGGTGCCGATGTCGGTCATGTTGGCGATCGGCTGATCGAACGTGAGCCAGGCGTTATCGCTGCTGATCGTGTTCACCTCCGGGAACTGGCAGTCGGTCTTCTCCTCCCGGAACAGGGCCAGCCGCAGGGGAGTGAGCTTGACCCGGCCGTCCGGTTCGATGGTCATCTGGTCGGACGCGATCACCAGCCCCTTCTTGCGGACCTCCAGCTTGATCGTGCGGTTGATGTCAGCCGACCCGGCGCCGAACGCGATCGCCAGTTTGCGGTCCACCTCGGCATCGACCTGGGGAAGCGCATCGATCCCCGGTCCCGGGCCGATCCCGGGCAGCAGGTCGGCCCGGAGCGGAGGCAGGCCGTCGATACCGCCGAGGAAGTACGCATAGACGCAGTAACCCACCAGGAAGATGGCGAAGCCCAGGCCGAGCAAGAGAATGCGCTTCGAGTTCCACACAGCCAGGTCCTCTCCGTTCCGAAGCCTCCCCGACCGCCGCCGCCGACGTGCCGGGGGCCGCCCCCGCTACAGCCGCTCTCCCCGATAGCGCTCCACCACTCGCCGCCAGCGCCCCTGACACCGCAGGATCAGCTCGACCGTCTCGCGCACCGCCCCGCGTCCGCCGGACGCCCGGGTGACGTGGTGGGCGTCCTCGCGCGCCTCGGCGCAGGCGTCGGCGACGGCCACCGCCAGGCCGCAGTTCCGCAGCAGCGGCAGATCGGGGACGTCGTCGGCGATGCAGCAGACCTGCTCCGGCCGCGCCCCCGTGTCGGCCAGCACCGCGCGGTAGGCGACCAGCTTGTCGGCCGCGCCCTGCACCACCGGGGCCACGCCCACCTCGGCGGCCCGCACCTCGATCGTCCGCGACCGGCGCCCCGAGATGATCGCCGCCCGCTTGCCCTCCAGCGTCCACAGTTTGAGCGCCGACCCGTCGCGCACATGGAACGTTTTGATCTCCACGCCGTCGTCCGCGTACACGATGCCGCCGTCCGTCAGCACGCCGTCCACGTCGAGGACGAGCAGTTCGATGGCGGCACAGCGCTCGGCCAGCGTGGGGGTCATGTAACTCCTTCTCGAAAGCTCACGGGTCGCGCCCCGTGGGTCAAGCGCCCGGTTCTACGCCCACGGGGCGCGTCCCGTGGCCTTGACTGACCGCTGGCTGTGCCCCTCTCACGCCACCCGCGCCACCAGACCGTCGGCGTTCTCGGCCGGCATCAGCCCGAGCAGGTCGGTAATGTCGAGCAGGCCGACCGGCCGCCCGGCTGCGTCGATCACAGGCAACTCGCTGATCTTGTGGCGGCACAGCACCTCGACCGCGTCCACCACCCGCGTCCCGACCGGCACGGTGAGCGGCCCGGCCGTCATCACCTCGCGGATCGGCCGATCGAGCGCGCCGTCGCGGTGCTGCTCGAACAGGCGGGCCAGGTCACTGTCGGTGAATAGCCCACACAGCCGGCCCGCGTCGTCGGTGAGGATGACGGCCCCGGTGCGCCGGCCGCGCTTGCGCGCCCGGGAGAAGACGGCGCGCACGGTTTCGGTTTGCGCGGCGAGGCGCATTTCATCCCCGGAGCGCATCACCGCCTCGACCTTGAGCAGCTTGCGGCCGAGGCTGCCGGCCGGGTGGTAGCGCGCGAAGTCCTCGCGGGTGAAGGACCGCATCCGCGCCAGCACGAAGGCGAGGGCGTCGCCGACCGCAATCATGGCGGTCGTGCTGGTGCTCGGCGCCAGTCCGAGCGGGCACGCCTCGTCGAGCGGACCGTACACGAGGGCAACGTCGGCCTGGCGCGCGAGGGTACTCCGACCGTTCCCGGTCAGAGCCACGACGGCGGCGGCGAGTTGGCGGAACGGGCCGAGGAGGCGGACCACCTCCTCGCTCTCGCCGCTGTGGGACAGGGCGAGGACGATGTCGTTGGGGTGGACCATACCCAGGTCGCCGTGGACCGCTCGGGTGGCGTCGAGGACGTAGGCGCGGGTGCCGGTCGAACTCAGGGTGCCGGCGATCTTCTGCCCGACGTCGGCCGACTTGCCGGTCCCGGTGACGGCAATCCGGCCGGCGCAACGGTGGAGGAGATCCGCGGCCTGGAGGAAGGCGTCATCCAGCCGGCTGGCCACCTGCTCAAGGGCGGCCGCCTCGGCGCGAACAATCTGGCGGCCGTATTCGAGCCGGTCGTCGTCCGGCGGCTGGTCCTGGGGGGCGTGAACCTGCAAGGTCATGCGGACTCCCTTCCGCGGTGCGGTCTCGCGCCCGCGGCCGGCGTCGGTGGGCCGGGCGCAGGGCGCTATCGGGCGACTATACCGCCGCGCCCCGGAAAAGCAACCGCAGCGCCGCGCCGCGCCCCTCTATCATCGGCAGGTTACGTGGCCCGCGTGACTTTTCCCGGTTGCCGCGAAGGAAGAGAGATTCGCGCAGGGCGGCGAGGGGGTGGGAGGCGGGGTCGGTGCCGGGGCCACGGCGGGAGCGGGAGGCGGAGCGAGGAGGGGCAGGACGTATGCGCGCAGGAAAGCCGCGCGGTTGCTCCCGTAGTGCCCGCCAGCGTGCCCGGTCCAGCTGACGGCCGGATCCCAGCGATGGACCCGCAGGCGAGTGTAAAGGGCCGCGTCGCACGGCGTGGCGACAACCGGGCGGAACCCGACCCGTCCGGCGGCCGGGCCGTGTCGGCGGTCAGTCGTGCCGACGATCCGCATCGCCAGGCCGAGGATGATCCGGTCGCGGTCGCTGACGAAGGCGTCGATGCCGTCACGCGCGGACGCCAGGGCCGGCCGCAGGTCGTAGTCCGGGCTGACGGACGGAGCGAGCAGAACGATCCGGTCGAGCGTGTTCGGCGGCAGGTGCTCGGCGGCCGCGAGCACGACGGCGGCGCCGGCGCTGTGACCGACGAGATAAATCCGCAGCCACGGGTAGTGCCGGCGGTACGCGGTGATCCGACAGGCCAGGCGCCGGCCGTTCTCGATGTGGTTACAGTGATCGACCTGGTCGAGGACGTACCGACCGTAGCCGCGCGACCAGACGACCGTTTCCACCGCCAGCGGCAGCTGCTGCTCGGCGATGGTTTGTGTGAACTTGCTCGATACCGTTCGGAAATCACCCGCCCCGTTGGCGATGAAGACGATCCCGTGCGCCAGCCCCTGCGGGGGCTGCGCGGCGTGGACGGGACTCGCGCCGGCGGCGGCCGCGCCGCAGGCGGAGAGGAGCATCAGACGGGCGAGGGAAAGGCGATTCCGCACGGCTGCTCTCCTGCGGGGCGCGGAGGGACACCAGAGCACGGCGAGTCATTGTACAGGCGTCCGGAAATGCTGGACCACGACGGAATCCCGTCGAGGACGGGAATACCCGCGCCGCACCCGTGCGGGGCCGGCAACGGCGCCGCAGGTTGCCGGGTCGCACCGAGCTGCCTCGTCCCTGCGACCGGCTCAGGGCAACAGGTCCGCCACGGCGATACTGACGTCTGGGACGGCCAGGGGGGATACAGTGTCGGTCGGCCCGAGGATGTGCCGGGTGGCGTAACCGTAACCGTGGGGCTGGGCCGTGTCGGGGGCCGGGTCGCGATGCACCTCAAGCTGCCGGTGAATCAGATTGAGGATCCAGTAATCCTCGATTCCCGACCGCGCATACAGGCTCATCTTGCGTGTGCGGTCGAACGGCAAGGTTGTTTCGCTCACTTCGACAATGAGCAGAGCGGTGACGGGGTTGTTCTGACCCTGGTACGAGCGAATGGTGCCCGGAACCACTGCCACGTCGGGATCCGGGACTGAAAGAGGACTCAGATCGAGGGACATCTGGACGCGAATCCAGTGGCCTGGACCGAAGGCCACGCGCAGCGCGTCCTCAGTCAAGGAAATCCCCATGCAGTGAAGGTTCTTCTGCGCCGGCATCTGGTAGATCACTCCTTCGATCAGTTCCACGCGCTGCCCGTCGAAGAACCCCAGTTCCGAAAGCCGGTAGAAGTCCTTCCGCCGCCAGCGCCATTTTCGCGGCCCGACCTGATGGACGACGGCCATCGTGCAGCCTCCTTCCTTGCGGTTCAGATCCCGGAACGTCCTACTTCGCCTCCGCCATCCCCCCCAGCTGGACGACGCTGCGCTGCTGCTCCTTCTCCAGGAAGGCGCGGCCCGGCTTCTTGACGTTGACGTGGTCCCACGGCAGCATCTCGGTCATCGGCCGCGTGCGCTGCGAGTACCAGGTCGTGTCGATACCGAGGTCGGCGAACGTCTGCCACCATACGTCCGGCTTGAAGCACTCGCGCCATCCGTCGAGCCGGCAGCCGCGCCGCCACGCCTCCTCCAGCGCCGGGGCGATGCGCCGGTCGCCGCGCGTCAGCACGCCCTCGAGCAGGCTCACCTCGATGTCGTGCTGCTTGATGCGCACCGCCCGGTTGCCGCAGTGCTTGCGCAGGTAGTGGCCGGCCCACTGCAGGTACGCGCGCGTTTGCATGCCGTTCCACTGGTACGGCGTGTGCGGCTTCGGCACGAAGTTCGACACCGACGCCGTCACCTCCGCGTAGCGCCCGCGTACCTGCTTGCCGATTAGCGCGATGTGTTCGGCCATCTCGACGATGCCGTCCAGATCCGCGGACCGCTCGCCCGGCAGGCCGATCAGGAAGTACAGCTTCACCTTCTGCCAGCCGTTCTTGAACGCCTCGCGGCAGCCCTCGTACAGGTCGTCGTTCTTGATCTTCTTGCGGATCTGCTCGCGCATGTCGTCGCGCGCCACCTCCGGGGCGAGCGTCAGGCCGGCCTTGCGCGCCCCCTGCATCAGGGTCGCCAGGGAGCGGAGCTGCTGGTTGACGCGCAGGCTCGGCAGCGAGATGTTCACCCCCAGCGGCGTGAATACCTCGTGCATGCGCCGCACCAGGTTCTCGAAATCCGGGTAATCGCTGCTCGACAGGCTGAGCAGGCTGATCTCGTTGTGGCCGGTGCTGCGGTAGCTCTCCAGGGCCGCCTGCACGATCGTCTCGACCGATCGGACGCGCAGCGGGCGCTTGATGACGGTGGACTGACAGAACCGGCACTGCCACGGACAGCCGCGCATGATCTCGATGGCGATCCGATCGTGCGGCGTCTCGACGAACGGGACGATGGGGCGCATCGGCAGCTTGATGTCGTCGAAGTCCTGCGCGATGGTGCAGGCGCAGATCTCGCGCGGCACGTCGCCGCGGGTACGGTGCAGAGCGGCGAGGGTGCCGTCGGCGTGGTACTCCGGCTCGTAGAACGCCGGGGCGTAGGCCCACGTCGTGCTGCCGACGAGTTCGGCGATGAGGTCTTCTCGGCGCTGGCGCTCCGGGCTGGTAGCGGCGCGCTCCTTGAGGCTCATCCACTTCTCCGTCAGCCACGGCAGGCTCTCCTCGCCGTCACCGATGACGAAGACGTCGATGAACGGGGCAAGCACCTCGGGGTTCTGGGCGCCCGGTCCGCCGCAGATGATGAGCGGGTGGTCGAGAGTGCGGTCCTTGCTGTGCAGCGGAATGTCGCCCAGGTCGAGCATCGTCAGAACGTTCGTGTAACAGATCTCGTACTGCAGGCTGAACCCGACCAGGTCGAACTGATGCAGCGGGGTGAACGTCTCCAGGCTGTAGAGCGGGAGGTTGCGCTCGCGCAGGAGTTGTTCAAAATCGACCCACGGCGCGAACGCGCGCTCGCACGCCCACTGCGGGTCGTTGTTCATGATGGTGTACAGAACCTGCAACCCGTGGTGGCTCATGCCGAGCGTGTACATGTCCGGGAAGGCGAGGCAGAGCTTGCCGCGAACGGTACGGTGGTCCTTGATCACGGCGTTCAGTTCGCCGCCGAGGTACTGGGCCGGCGTCTGCACCCTGGGCAGCAAACGGGTGACCGTTTCCTTCAGCGCGGTGTTGAGCATGACCGTCTCCCGGGAGTATCGCGGCCAGGGGCGTGTCCCGGGCCGTGGGGTGTATTGAAGCGAGCGGCTGCTGTCCGTAACAGCTATTGTGAAGCGTTGGCGGATGCCTGTCCACGCCAGCGCGTCGGCGAGGGCCGACCCGACGCATGCAGGAGGGACCGTGCCGTGCAGTACTTCTTCTTCCACCTGATGCCCTGGCCGTATCTGCCCGACGACTTCCGCGAGAAGTACGACTCGGCCTGGATCTGGCTGCCGAACGCGCTGTACGACCCGGTGAAGGGGCACCGGCTGTACCAGAACTACCTCGACATCCTCGCCTACGCCGACGAACTGGGGTTCGACGGCGTGTGTGTCAACGAGCACCACCAGAACGCCTACGGCCTGATGCCGTCGCCGAACGTCATCGCCGGCGCCCTCACCCAGCGCACCAGGCGGTGCAAGATCGCGGTCCTCGGCAACGCCCTGCCGCTGTACAACCCGCCGCTGCGCGTCGCCGAGGAGTTCGCCATGCTCGACGTGATGAGCGGCGGGCGCCTCGTCGCCGGCATGGTGGTCGGCGGCGGGCCGGAGTACTTCAGCTACCGAGTCAACCCGACGCACGCGCGCGAGCGCTTCCGCGAGGCGCTCGACCTCATTGTCAAGGCGTGGACGGAGCCAGGGCCGTTCCCGTGGCACGGCAAGCACTACCACCTGCCCTACGTCAACCCGTGGCCGCGGCCGCTGCAGCAGCCGCACCCGCCCATCTGGATCCCCGGCGTCGGCAGCCTGGAGACGATCGAGTTCGTCGCCCAGCGCCGGTACGCCTACATGGGCGTGCCATTCTTCCACATCGACGTCTTCAAGCGCGTCTTCACCCAGTTCCGCGAGGCGTGTGCGAAGGCTGGCTACGAGGCGGCGCCGGAGCAGATGGGGTGGGGCGTCCCAATTTACGTCGCCGAAACGGATCGGCAGGCACGCGAGGAGTTCGAGCCGGCGTTCTGGTACTTCGTGCGCAACCTGCTCAAGGGGATTGGCCTGACCCCGCCCGGCTACACCTCGCCGCGCTCGGCGGCGGCGCTCCTCAAGAACCAGGACAAATTTCTCGCCGCGCAGCAGACGTGGGACCAGGTCGAGAAAGGGGTTTTCGCGATCGTTGGCAGCCCGCAGACGGTGCGGCAGAAGCTGGAACAGTATCAGAAGGAACTCGGTATCGGCGTCGTGCTGACGGGGTGTCAGGTCGGGGCGGCGGGTCACGACCTGACGCGCAAGAGCATGGAGTTGCTGACGCGCGAGGTCTTCCCTTACACGCGCGGCGCCTCACTCCCCTCTTGAAAGCCCACGGGCTGCGGCCCGTAGGCTTTAAGAACAACAACATTCAGGGGGTGCGCCAGCCGCACTGCAGGCCCTCGGTCAGCCGGTCGGCCTCCGCAGGTCCCCAGGTGCCGGCCGCGTAGTTCGGGAACGGCGGGGGTGGCTCGTGCTGCCATACCTCCAGGATCGGCGTCACGAACTCCCACGCCGCCTCCACCTCGTCGGAGCGCGTGAACAGCGTTGCGTCGCCGCGCAGCGCGTCGAGCAGCAAGCGCTCATACGCCTCCGGGAGCGTCCCGTTGAACGTCCGCTTGTAGTCGAAGTCGAAGCGCACCGGACGCAGGTCCAGCCCCATCCCCGGCCGCTTGGTCGCGAACCCCAGGGTGATCCCCTCGTCCGGTTGGATCCGGAACGCCAGCACGTTCGGCTGCGCCTCGGTCAGGTCGCAGAAATCGCCCTCGCATTCCACCGTGCGGAACAGCCGCAGCGGCGGTAGCTTGAAATGCACCGCAATCTCGGTCACCCGCTCGGCCAACCGCTTGCCGGTCCGCAGCAGAAACGGCACCCCCGCCCAGCGCCAGCTCTCGATCTCGACGCGCAGGGCGACGTAGGTTTCAGTCGTCGCGTCCGGTGCCACGCCCGCCTCGGCCCGGTAGGCGTCGGCCGCCTCCCCGTTCACCGTACCCGTCCCGTACTGACCGCGCACCACCCGGCGCGCCACGTCCCGGCCGGTCAGCGGCACCAGGCCCGACAGCACCTTGAGCTTGGCGTCGCTGATGTCGCGCGCCCGGAGCGTCGAGGGCGCGTCCATCGCCATCAGCGACAGCAGTTTCAGCAGGTGGTTTTGCACGACGTCGCGCAGCGCCCCGGTGTGGTCGTAGAACCCGCCGCGGCGCCCCTCCATGCCGACTGTCTCGGCCATCGTGATCTGGACGTGCTCGACCAGGTTGCGGTTGAACAGCGGCTCGAAGATCGCGTTGCCGAACCGGAACGCCATCAGGTTCTGGACCGTCTCCTTGCCGAGGTAGTGGTCGATGCGGTACAGCTGGTCCTCGCGCACGAAGTGCAGCAGCCGCCGATCGAGTTCGCAGGCACTCGCCAGGTCGTGGCCGAACGGCTTCTCGACCACCACGCGCCCCCACGGCCGCTGCTGGTTCTGGTCCACCAGCCCCACGCTGGCCAGCACCTCGACCACCGGCGCGAAGAACGAGGGGTCGGTCGCCAGATAGAACAGCCGATTGCCGAGGAGGCGGTGCTCCGCCTCCAGCGCCTCCAGCCGCCCCTTCAGCCCGCGCAGCCCCTCCGCTGTCCCGAAGTCGGCCGCATGGTAGAACACGCGCGCCAGGAAGCCGTCGAGCGCTTCGCCGGCCGCGTCCTTGCGGAAGGTCGCGAGCGCCGCGCGGACGTCCTTGCGGAACCCGTCGTCGCCGCGGTCGCGCCGTGCCACGCCGACAACGACGAAATCCACCGGCAGGAACCCGCCTTGCCACAGCCCGAACAGAGCGGGCAGGAGCTTGCGTGCCGCCAGGTCGCCGGTGGCGCCGAAGATGACGATGGCAAACGGCTCGGGGGACCGCACCCCGGAGACGGACGACGCGTCTCCCGCGGTCCCGGACGCCGACCCGCGAACGACGTCTACCGCGGCCATGACGTGTCTCCTCCGGAATCGCTTTGCCACAGCGCCCGCACGTCGCTGCCAGTGGTCGGTTTGCGTCAGATGCAACCGCCTACTCCAGGCGGACGAGATCCTCGCGGCGAACCGTGCCGCCGCGCAGCACCCGGGCGTACACCCCGACGTTGGCCTGGCTGTGCCGCGCCGCCGTGCGCAGGATGCCCGGGTCGGCCGGCAGGTCGGACTGTGGCAGGGTGGTCATGACGCACCGTGGACACGGTCCGGTGACCTCCAGCCGCACCTCCGCGCCGAGCGCCACCGTCCGCCCGATCCACCCGGCCTCGAGGAATCCTCTGCCGCCCGCCGCCGGTGCCACAACGACGTTAGGGCGTAACCGGCGGACCTCGAAGCGGCCCTCCGGGTACAACGCGCGCAGATGGTCGAGGGTGGCGGTCGTCAGCAGGTGGACGGTGGCCAGATCGAAGAAGGTGCCGGCCGGCATCCGCTCGTCGGTGACGTGCTCACGGTATGTCAGCCCCTCGATGTCGGGCCAGTACTCTTCCAGCACCGGCGCGGCCGGGGCGGCCGACCGAAGGGCAACGGGCCGTCCCACGGCAGCCGAGAGAGCGTCGTCCGCTCCAGCCTGGCCGCCGGTGACGATCTCACCGCTCGGCAACGTAATACGCACCGCTGTCCCGGCGATACCGCGCGGCGGCTCGGTGAGGGCCGCCCGGCAGTCCAGGAGGTTCGGCCACTTGCGCGGGTTCTTGGCGCTGGCGACCTTGCCGTC
>JADLBT010000263.1 GCA_020847555.1 Gemmataceae bacterium | reverse complement strand
CCGTCGCGCGGTCGGGGCACCGGCAGCGGCGCCTCGACGGCAGGCGCCTCCGGCACCAGACGGTCCCCGACGATCCCGAGAATGATCGGCAAGGCCGGGTCGCCCTCCTCGAAGACCAGCAGCACGGGGCGGTTGTCCAGGGCCGCTCCTGCTGAACCGGGCGCCACGGCCCCGAGGAGCGAACGCGCCTCGACAGGCCCCTGCGCGTTGCCCGGGAAGTCCACCAGCGCCTTGCCTTCCGGGGTGACCCGGACGACCCGCCCGACGCGGACTCCCGGCGCCTCCGGCCCCGCGCCCCGGCCTTCGTCCAGCGTTTCCCACACCGCACTTTGCACGTCAGTTCTCCTTGATCTTGCTGCCCTTGATCGTGACGTCGCCGTCCCCCTTGACGTTGATCTTGTTGCCCTTGATCGTGATATCGCCATTCTTCTTCATGATGATCTCGGCCTTGCCCGTCTTGATGTTGATCTCCTCCTCGGCGACGAGCTGGATCTTCTTCGCCTTGACCATGTACTCCTTCTTGACTGACTCGTTGCGCTGCCCGCCGATTTCGACCTTGAGGTTCTTACTGATCTCCACGACGCGGTTGCTTTTCACCGTCTCGTTGAGGTTTGCCCCGACGGTCACCGACTTGCTGGCGCCGATGGTCTCCGACTTGCCACCGCCGATGGTTTCGGTCTTCTGCAACCCGACCGTCTCCGCCATCGCGGCTCCGACGGAGATTGCTAGCAGGCCGCCGACGGTCAGTTCCATCGCGGCCCCGACCGTCTCGGCGTAGTTGATCGAGACAGTCTCGGTGAGGCTGGAGCCGACCATGATGTCCATGGTGCCGTCGATGCTCTCGCTGTGCTGCCCCATCACCTTGATCGCCTTGTTGCGCGTCACCGTCTCGACCTTGTCTCGCCCGACCATCAGGCTGCGGTCATTATCGACCTCCTCCCAGCGGTCGTGGCCGACCCATTTAACCTCGTCATTCTCCACGGTGCCGACGTAGTCCTTCTCGGCGCGCAGGTAGATGTACTCCGCGCCTTTCTTGTCCTCGAAGCAGATCTCGTTACAATTCGCCGGCGACCCGCCCAGGCTGCTGCGCGTCTGGATGCCGCTCTGCGTCTTGTTCGCCGGCAGCGCGAACGGCGGCATCTGCTCGGCATTATACACGCTGCCGATCACGATCGGCTGGTCCGGGTCACCCTCCAGGAAGTGGACGATCACCTCCTGACCGATGCGCGGGATGTGGATCATCCCCCAGTTCTTGCCGGCCCACGGCGTGCCGACGCGGATCCAGCACGAGCTGTTCTGGTCCTTCTTCCCCTCCCGGTCCCAGTGGAACTGCACCTTCACCCGGCCGTACTTGTCCGTGTCGATCTCCTCTCCGGACAGCCCGACCACCACCGCCGTCTGCGCCCCCTGGACGACCGGCTTGGGGGAGACCCGGGCCGGGCGAAACGGGACGGCGAGCGGGATGCAGGTGAACGTGTTGTCGTAGATACACCCCTCGCCATCGCCGAGGTTGTTCGTCGCCGCGTGGCTCACCTGCGTGAGGACGTACGCGCCGTTGAAGTCGGCCCGGCGGTGGTCGGTCAGGTCGAACTTGAAGCCAGGCACAAAGGCGCGGCAACTGCCCGCGCCATTGATGACCTTGTGAAACGCCTCCTCGCCCTGCATGCCCAGTTTCGCGGTGCGCTCCCCGTCCGGCCGTACCTTGCCCGCCTTGTCGTCGCCGTCGAAGCGCTTGGCGTAGTAGCCGGGGTAGTCGTACACCTCGAACTTGTCGTTGCCCGCGACCTTGACCGCGCTGGGGGCCGACACGCCCAGGTTGTTGGACGGCGTCTCGAAGTAGTAGTCGGTCAGCGTTACCTTCCCCGGCCGAAACTCCTGTTCGAGGTGCCAGCGGGTAACGGCGTCCACCTCCTGGTTGCCGCCGAGCAGGTAGGCGTACTTCGCCTTCGCCTGGTGCGGCATCGCCTGGTGGGCGCCCGGGTCGTTGCTCACCAGCAGCGTGTGCTTGCCGTCGGCGTGGTCGAAGAAGTAGAAGATGCCCTCCTCCTCCATGAGGCGGCTGACGAAGTTGAAGTCGCTCTCGCGGTACTGCACGCAGTACTCGCGCGGCTCGAACGAACCCTGCAGCTGTACCTTGAAGTTGGTGAACCCGAGATCCTTGAAGATCTGCTGGACGATGTCCGGGACCGTCTTTTTCTGGAAGATACGGCAGTCGGTGGTGCGCGTCAGGAACCACAGCCACGGCACCACCTCGGCGTAGTAGTGGGCCACGCGCTGATCGACATCCCCCTGCGAGAAGCGGTTGACGAACCCGTTGATGTACCGATACTTCTTGCCCGCCAGCTCGATGCCGATCGTGATGTTCTGCCCGACCAGCCCGTTCAGCGGGATATCGCGCTTCTCCGACACCAGCACCAGCTGAAACCGGAACAGCTGCGAGATGCCCTCAGTTCCCTCCAGCGACTCAACCAGTAGGACGTCCTTGCCCAGTGGCGTGGCGAGTGTGATCAGGCGGTCTGTTTGAAGCAATGCCATGTACGGCTCCCATCTGCGGGCCGCGAGTGGGCCGCATTCACGCCAGCGCGTGCCCGGCGATGCTGCCGGCCCGGACCGCCCCGTCGAGGGCGCGCAGGTCCGTGATCTTCTCCGGACTGCCGGCGTGGTAGAGTTCGCCGTAGTACACCCAGCCGATCCGCCAGCGCAGCCCGGGCGGACCCTCGAACCTCCCGGCGTCCGGCTGGCCGGCCTTCACGGCCGCGTGCCGCTGCCGCACCTTCTCCTGGGCCGGGCCGAGGGCCGCGTAGGTGCGGCTGCAATACCCGCACGGACTGTCCGTGCCGTAGACGTGGACTGCCGCGGCCACGTCATGGCGCATCAGGTATGACGCCATCCGCGCCTCCGCCTCGCTTACCTGGAACGCGACGCCGAGGGTGCGCCGCAGGCGCAGCATGTCCAGCTCGTGCCGGCCGACGAGCCGCCGCGTCTCGCGCTCCACCTCCTGCACCTCCGGCTCGATGCGCCGGGCCTCGCGCAGGAAGTCGTGATACACCCCCGACCGATCCTTGGCCCGCCACGAGTTGGCCAGCTCCAGCGTTCGCCGCGCCACCGACCGAACGGCGCGGACGACGTTCGTTCCGCTGGTCGAGCAGACGTATTTCGGGCTTTTCAGCCCCTCGTACCAGAAGCCGAGGACCACCAGGTCGCGATAGCTGTCGGTGTACAGGCGCTGTCCGAGGGAGGTTTCGGCCTCGTCCGCGGCCCGCGGGTTGCCGGTGCCGATGTCGTGCTGGCGGCGGACGGCGGCGCGGTAGATGGTGCGGTGGGCGCGGAGGAGGGCGTTGCGGATGCGCTCCGCCACAACCTTCACCTCCTTCACCTTTTCCGCCGCGTCGGGCTGTGCCATACCGTCACGCTCTCCCCATCCGGCCGCCACGGGTGCCGTCGGGATGGTTCATTGTGTCGCGCGGGTGCCGGCGATGCAAGCGCCCAGATCCATGAAGACTATGCGTTTTCAGGCCGCACTCCGGACACAAATGCCCGGGCTCGCGCGCGCGCCGGCCGCTGCGGCCGGCAACGACACCGGCATCGACAGGCGTCCGCTTCCACCCTCAGATCCGTATTAACTGAAGGGGGCCGGCCGCGCCGAACGCCGGGCAACGGTTGCGTGCGTCGTTCGGTTGCTGCTAGTATAATTACTTGTTCGCCCGGGCCATACGCCCTTCCCTCACACCTCCTGAGGTACACCACATGGCCAACGACCAACCGCGGCCGTCCCAGCAGCATGGCTGGAAGGGAAACGTCCCCGGCTCCGGTGGACCCCCCAGGGACAAGGCTGCGGCCGGGCCAGCGTGGAAGGGGGGAGGCGCGCCCGCTGCCGGGACCGGCCCGAAGCCGCCCCGGTCCCGCAAGGCCAAGATCGCCATCGGCGTGGGGCTGCTCGGCGTGGTCAGCGGTCTGATCGTGGTGATCATCCTCCTGATCCAACCGCCGAAGCCGTTCCGCCTCGTGGTCCTGGTGGCCGGCAACGAAACCAACCTGGCCGTTCCGCACCACGCCTTCGGGCGCCAGGCGGCCCAGAAACTGGCCGCCTGGGGGCAGACCCGGCCGGATGACGTGGACGTGCGCATCGGGCCGCTCACCCCCGACCTGAGCACCCTCGAGGACGCCCTCGGCGGGCGCAGCCCCGACAACGTCGTGGTCGTTGTGGCCGCCCACGGTGCGGCCGACGAGGTCGGCCCGTTCCTCATCCCCGAGGACGCCGACACGCGCGACCCGGCCAAATCGCGCGTCCAGGTGGAGAAGATCCTCGATCGCCTCGGCCGGCTCCCCGGTGACACGAAAAAACTGCTCGTCCTCGACGCCACTCAGGTAGCCGCCTACTGGCCGCTCGGCCTGGTTCACAACGACTTCGCGCGGCGACTCAAGCAGCTGGAGCCGCGCGCCCGCGAAACGGGCGTCCTCGTTCTCTGCTCCAGCGGCCCCGACCAGCAGTCGTGGGTGTCGGAGGAGTGGGGACAGTCGATCTTCGCCCACCACTTCCTGGACGGACTCCGCGGGGCGGCCGACAAGGACCGCAACACCCGTGTCACGACGGCGGAATTGTTCGAGTACGTCAGTACCCGGGTGGAGCAGTGGGCGCGGCAGGCGCGCGGGTCATTGCAAACGCCGTTCGTCCTCGGCGGCGAGAGTCGGGCGGCCAGCATGGAACTGGTGGCCGCCGAATCCGGCTTCCGCGGGACCGATCCCGACAAGGCGGTCCTCCCCGCGCTCCCCACGGACACCCTGAAAGACGCCTGGGCGAAGTGCCAGGAGCTGGCGGACGCGGCCGGGTACTCGCCGGCCACCGCCACCCCGCAGCTGTGGCGGCACTACCTCGACGGGCTGTTGCGCTACGAGCAGCTGCTGCGCGCGGGCGACACGGCCTCCGCCGAGCGGATGCGCGCGCGTGTGCAGGGGCTGAAGAAGCAGCTGCGCGAGCTGCGCAGCCGCACCGACCTCTTCTCCGCCACCGGCTCCCTCGCCATGCCGGTCGCGCTGGGTTGGGAATTGCCTCCGGGCGTACTGGAGGCGAAGCGGAAGGAACTCGCGGCGCTCTGGGGCAAGGATAACGCGCTGGTGGAGGTGCGCAAGGCGCTCAAGGAGTGGTTGGACAGGGAGCAGGCCGGGTGGCCGCGCGAGCTGCTGCGCGTCCGGCTGAGCGGGCTGCTGCTGGAACATGCCGTGGCCGACCCGAAGGCGAACCTGACGCCGGTGTACGAGCTGCTCGCGGGCGCCGACACCCCGCTGCGGGCGAGCGCCCGATCCGTGCCGCGCCCGGTGGAGCTGCACGCCTTGCTCCTGCTCGCGACTCCGGAGAACCAGCCGCCGGGCCTGTCGGCGGACCTGATCACGCAGTCGCTCGTCCTGTCCCGTACCGCCGAGGAGGCGGCGCTGGGCCTCGGAGGCAAGGGCGGGGAAGGGCTGCCGCCGCTGAGCAAACGCCTGGTGCCGTGGATCCGGGCGCGCGTGGACGAGGCCGACAAGGCGCGCCGGTTTGGGCAGGATTTGCTGTTCGCGTCGCAGACCAACGACCCGGGCAAGGCCGCGGCGAAGGCCGAACCCGAGAAGGGCGAGAAGGGGGAGAAGGACGGCAAGGTCAAGGATAACTGGGAGCAGGCGGCCGAGCTGATGGACCGGGCGCGCAAGGCCTACGAGGAGGCGCAGGACGTTGCCGTCCGCGCCCGTCACGCGCTGCTGTGGCGCGACCGGGCTGTCGCCGAGCTGCCGTACTACTCGCGGTGGGTCGCCCGGCAGCGCTTCCTGCGGCCGGACGACCGCCCCGCCTACCGGGCAGACGTCGATCGGAACGCCGAGCTGTGGAAGAAGGTCAACAAACTCGACGACCTGCTGGCACAACCGGGCCTGAAGGGGCTGGACGAGGTCGCCGTCCTGGCCGGCGAGGTGGACCGGGGGTTCACAAAACTACGGGACGAGTTCACCCGCTCGACGAAGGGGCTTGAAGGCGCGGGCGTGACGCAGGAGAACTGGCACCGGATCGACAACCTCCTCCGCGTCCCGTTCCTGCCGGCCGAGTTCCGGATGAAGCTGCTGGAGCGGGGGCGGCGCATCTCGGAGCAGCTGAACCAGGCCGAGAAGGAGGCCGCCGCCCCGGGCATGGCGCAGACGCAGGCGGAGCTGCTGGCGCGGGAACACGCCCGTGCCCACGGGGAGTTGGCCCTGCTGGCCCTGGGCGAGAAGGCGTTCGCAGTCGATAAGGAGCGGGAGTTCAACGTCGTCCTCGGCTGGGTGCTGGGCGACGCCGAGAACTGGCACCAGGAGGTTCCGCGGGCCGGCAACCAGCTGCTGGTCCGACTGGCCAGGCTTCCCGCCGCCATCGACAAGAGGGTCACGGAGGCGCGCAAGCTCGACTTCACTGGCTCCCTCAAGGAAGCCCGCGAGGCGGCCGCGTGGGGCCGCCGCCTGCCCGGCGCGCAGGTGGCCCTGCTGACGAAGGATCCGCTGGAGGAGCTGAACCGCCTGCAGCTGTACGACCTGCTGTGCCGCCAGGCCGACCGCACCTTGCAGGACTTCTACGGCCCGAGCGCCAGGCCGTACTACCAGGATGCGGGCCTGGTGTACGTCGGTGACGCGCAATCCGAGCTGGGCAAGGGCGGAGCGGGGGCAGACAGGCGGCAGGAACGCGCCGTCGCTCTGGAGAAGGATCTGCGCGACGAGGGCCGCAAGCTGGTCGTGGCGTGGGCTCTCGGGGGCGAGAAGTTCAGCGCTGCGCCGGGTCGCGTCTCTCTGACCGACGAGCAGCAGGTGCCGCTGTACTACACCGTCCAGGCCGCGGCAGGCGTGCCGGCGGGACGTCCGGTCGTCTGGGCGGACCTGCAGCGGGCGGAGGCGTTGAAGCTCGAACCGGCCGGCGGGGCGGGGCGCAAGGCGCTGACCATCGGCCCGGACGTCAAGGAAGGGTCGGCGGCGGCCTACCCGCTGCGGCGCGCCGGGCTCACCGGCCAGCCGACCAGGGCGGAAGCCATTCAGGTCGTCCACGGGCTGTTCCGCGGCCACCGCTTCCAGACCGAGACGCAGATCGAGTCGTTCGAGCGGCCCGCCGTGGCCGTCTCGATGCCGGCCCTGCCCCCGTTCGGGCGAGTCGCGATCCACGCCGACCCGGAGATCCTCCGCCTTTACGCTCAGGGGCACGGTACGGTCGTCATCGTCTTCGACTGCTCCGGTAGCATGAACAAGAAGGACATGAGCGGCCGCACCCGGCTGGCGACCGCCGCGGAGGCACTGGGCAAATTGCTGCGTGAGATCCCCAAGGGCGCCCAGGTCAGCCTGTGGATCTACGGCCAGAATACGGACCTCGGGGCGCGCCAGGAGGCCGAAGGAACGATCAAGCGGCTGTTCTTCGCGTCGGCGAAAGAATGGGATCCGAAGTCCGGTCAGCCGGATGCCTGGCGGCGAGAGGTCGAAGCCCAGAGTCCCTACAACTACACGCCGGCCGTGCGCGGCCTCATGGAGGCAAAGGTCGATTTCAAGGGGCGCAAAGGTCCCAAGACCCTCCTCCTGCTGACCGACGGCATGGACACTCGGTTCGAGAAACAGATTCAGGAGGACAACACCCCCTGGAGCGGCGACCCCAAGTACAACCCGACGGGGAAGCTCAAGGTGGAGGATTTCCTCCTGAAGGAGTTCAAGGACTCCGACATCGCGCTGCGCGTCGTCGGCTTCCAGCTGCCCGCCGGGGAGCGCGAGATCGCGAAGCGGCAGTTCAAGGATCCACTGGAGAAGATGCCGCGCGGCAAATTCTATCTCGTGGATGATCTGCCCAAGTTGATGGTGGCCCTCAAGGACGCCCTCAAGCAGGATCTGTTCTTCTCGGTCCAGAAGGACGGCCAGCCATACCGGAGCCGGATCGACGTTCCCCCCATTGGCCGGCCGGACAGCCGGTGGGTAAAGCTTCCGTCGGGCTCGTACTACAAGCTGGTCCTGGAGGAACTCGGCCTTCGGCAGGAGGTGCTGATTAATCCGGGGGACCGTATCCGGCTCAACCTTTACCCTGACGGAGAAGGCTTCAAGCTGGTGCGCCAGCGGGTCGCCCAGGCGCACCCGGGGATGGATCGGCCGAAGGCGATGAGCAACGGCTGGCTGCTGACGGTCCTGCAGAACCAGACGCAGGCGCGTGAGCGGGCCATCGACATCACCGTGACCGCGGAGAAGGTGGGCGAGCAGCAGGAGTTCCGCGGCGCCCCCAACAGCACGGTGATTCTGCCTGTCCCGCGGCTGGCGCTGTTCCAGGTCCGCCCGGCGGACGACCCGAAGGCTCCACCGCCGACGCTCCGCTATTACCGTCTGGCCGACTACATCGCCCCGGCCTGGCGGTTGGAAGTTCGACCGTGGGGGAACCGGCGGCCCCTCGTCGAGGCGTTCTGGACCGAGGACCAGCTGCCGGCGGTCGGGACACTGCGGCCCGGCGTGCATTACAGCAAGAACTTGCAGGAGTTGCCGGACGCCCCGGAGATCGAACTCCCGCAGGGCGGGAAGGCCCGGCTTCTCAGCATGGGGTTCGAGAAGTTCTGGGTCGATAGCTACCAGGAGCAGGCGGACGAGAAGCTGCCGCCGCGGCTCATTCGGACGGAGGTCAAGGCTCTGGTCGTGCGGCTGCAGTTCCCCAAGGGGCAGCCGATCATGGTCCAGCCGCGCGGCAGCTTCGGCGGGCAGGAGCATCGGTTCTACACCCAGGCCGGCAAGTATACCGGCGTCTTCTGGCAGGTGTCCCCGGCGGAGGTGGCCCAGGCGGGCATGGCGGTCCTGTCGGTGGACGGGTTCCGCGACACCGCCCGCAGATCGGGGGACCGCGTCGAGATCCCGTTGGGGACGCCCAACAACGACCCCGCTCCGACCCCGCAATGAGGTGACACGGTACTGTCACTCCGCGCGATACGGAGTCGCCGTGGCTGCTCTTGCTGACGCTGGCGGCACGAAGCAAGCTCAGGGCGATTCGGTACGAGAGGAGACGCGAACATGTCCGACGCCCGCGACCCGCTGTGGCGAAAAGGCCCGACCCAGCACGCGGCGTCCGACGCGCCGCGGCGCGCCAGAGGCGGCAAATTCTACGCCGTCCTCGCCCTGCTCCTGGCCGTGCTGGGGGCGACAGCCGCGGTCTTATTCTTCTTCCGCAAGGTGGACCCGCCGACGTTCCTGGGTGTCTGGATCGACCAGTACAACGACGTCCGCATCCCGCCGAACGCCTTCGCGGCGAACGACCGCCAGGCGCTGAGCGACGGCCTGCGCTGGTACGAGGTCGGGGCGTTCGCCAGCCAGGAGGCCCGCCTGTTCCGCCAGCGATTGCACAAGCTGCGCACCTACGCGGCCGGCGAACCGCTCGTCGTCCTGCTCAGCGCCCACGTCGTGATGGGTCCCAAGGGAGCGGTTTACGTCCTGCCCGCGGACGCCCGGCTCGGGGACGAGACAACCTGGATCCCCCTGGCCGAGGTGCTGGACAACATGCGCGCCTGTCCGACGCGCCAGAAACTCCTGATCCTCGATCTGATGCAGCCGTTCACTGCCCCGCGCCTGGGCATCCTGGCCGACGACGTGGCCGCTCGCGTCGAGGCCGCCCTCGCCGCCAACGCCGCGCAGGATCCGGCCCTCCAGACCCTCATGGCGTGCGCCCCCGGACAGCAGTCGCTGGCGTCCCCGGAATTACAACACACGGCGTTCGCCTACTACCTCCGGGAGGGGCTGCGCGGCCGGGCGGACGGGTACGGCCCGGACGGGCAGTCCAACGGCCAGGTGTCGGTGCGCGAGCTGGCGCGGTTCGTCGCGGCGCGGGTGGACCGCTGGGCGCGGCAAACGCGGGACGCCCGGCAGACCCCGAAGTACCGGGGGACCGCCGCGGACTTCATGCTCATGCCAGCGGCCTCCGCCGAGCCCGTCGCTCCGGGCAGCCGGCCCGCGCCGTCCTACCCGAAGTGGCTGCTGGCTCAGTGGCAGAAGCGCGATCGCTGGCGCCAGGGCCCCGGGCCGGCCGCTCCGCGCCCGCTGCTGCTCCAGCTCGAAGCGATCCTGCTGGAGGCGGAACGCCGGATGGACGACGGGGCCGACCTCGCCGTGATCCAGACCCGAGCCCGCGAACTGCTCGGCCCCCTCGACACGCGCTACGCGGCGTGGCAGGCGAAGTTGCCGACGCCGCCCGTGTCCCTGGCGGCCGAGGTAGTGCGCGCCGGCAAGGCGCCGGCCCCGGGGGCGGACACGCTGACCGCCTACGACACCCTGCTGACACTGGTGGACCGCGTTCAGGCGGCCCCCAAGCCCGACGAGAAGGACAGGGAGAAACTCCAGACCGACCGAACCGCCCTGCTCAAGCAATTTCAGGGCAAGCCGGTCGAGCTGGCCTGGATGGTGCTCGAAGGGCTGGTTCGCGAGGCGGCCCCGAGCCAGGCGCGGGTCCAGTTCATCCACGGCCTGCTGACCGCCGCGAAGATTCCGGGGTACGAGGAGACGGCCCTGCTGAAGCGGCTCGCCACCCAGTGGAAGGGCGACCCGAAGGACTGGCCGGGAGCGGCGGCCCGGCTGGCGCTGGACGTCGGCAAGACGGCGGCCCAGGTGGAGGCTGCCGTGCTCGACCCGCGCGTGGTGCCGTGGGTCACCCCCGCCCTCGACGCGGCCCGCAAGAAGCGGCTGGCCGCCCACGCCCTCCTGTTCACCCCGGAGACGGCCCCCGAGGAGATCCGGGACACGCTCGATGACGCCCTGCGGGCCTACCGGGCGGCGGGCGAGCGGGTCCAGGTTCTCAGCACCGCTTACCAGGTGCGCGACGACGGGCTGGTGAAGCTGGCCGGGTCGTTCCGCTACTTCGAGGAATTGCCGGAGGCGGGAGCCTGGCGCGACGCCGTCGAGACGGCGCGGCAGTTGCGGGATCTGCTGCACGCCCGGCCGGCGACGGCTAAAGAAGTGGACGAGGCCACCCGGAAGATAGGCAAGGTAAGCGATACCTTGCAGATCGCGCTGGCGGGGACGCTCGTCGGTCCGGTCGAAACCCGGTTTCGCGACCTGATGGGCCGAAAGGCGAAGGCCGGCTCTGCCGATTGGGCTATCATGAATGCCCTGCTGCGGCTGCCGTGGTGGACGGCCGGGGAGCGCGAAACTCTGTGGCAGACGACGCGGCAGGTTTCCGGGCGGCTGCACGACGACGTGCTGCGCCAGGATTACAAGGAAGACACGACTGGGGCGCGGACCCCGGCCCCGCCGCCGCTACCACCGGCGCCGCCCGCCCGGCGGCTCGCGCTGCAGCAGGCCCGGTCGGCGCTGACGTTGCTCCAGCTGGACGGAGGCGACACGAAAGGCCTGGAGGAGGCGCTCGACCGCGCCGCCCGCGAGCCCTCCGACGAGGCCGCGTGGCGGGAGGTAGGTGCGGGATTACGGGCGGCGTGGGAGAAGTTGACCGGCGGGCCGGCGGCGCCGTAGGGCGGCCCCAGGCGGGCGAACCAGGCCGTTGGGCCAGCGGCGGGCGTTCCTCGCCGGGTCGCGATCAAGCCAACGATAAGGAGCCTTACCATGACCTGTCCACGAATCCTCAGCGGCCGGGGGAGGCGCCGGACCACCGCCGCTCTGGCCGCCCTGACCGCGTGCCTGCTGCTTCCGGCCGCGGCGTCCGCGCAACTGGAACTTCGCTTCAGCCAGAATCCCGACTCCCTCCGAGGCGACGGGTTCATCAACCTCCGGCTGCGGCCGGGCGTCACGCAGGAATTGTTCCTGTTCGTGGACAGCTCAAGCGCCAAGGATCTGCCGGTCCGGGTGGAACTTCTCTCCGCCGGGCGGGTGGTGGCGACCAAAAGTCTGACCGTCAAGAAGAACGAGCGGACCCGGGTCGAGTTCGGCAAGACCGTCCCCAAGGACGGTAAGCCGCTGCCGCTGACCGAGATGGCCCTGCCGCTGTCGGTGCGGCTGGTGGATAAGGCCGGCACGCCCGTCCTCACTCCGCTGGGAGAGCCGGTCGAGGTGCCCATCGGGGTCGCCCGGCCGAAGGAGTTCCTCAAGGTTGAGCGCAAGAACTTCGACGCGGAGGCAGGGAATGTTCTGGAGTTATTCGTGATCGTGCGGGACGACAAGACCTTCATCGGTCCGCCGGCCCGGGTGGATCTTGTCCTCTCCCCGGACCGCATCCCCGCGCTGGTGCCGGACCAACCGAAAAAGGGTAGCTACGGCGGGTGGGTGCGCAAGGGACCGGACGGCGGACTCGTCCTCCGGGCCGAGGGGCTGCAGTTCCTCAAGGACGTCAAAACCAAAGGCGGCCTGATTTACCTGAACGTCGATGGGTACGCCCGCGGTATCACCCTCTTCTCCAGCTTCAGCGAGGTGCAGAACGAGGCGGAGCCGCGCGAACTCGACCTCCCGCTGGTGCGCCTGGGCCACCCGAAGTTCGTCCTCCCGGGTTCCAGGTTGCCCGTCGTCGTCGAGGTGGACAACCGGCCGCGAAACTCCTGGCTGGCGCTGGGCATGTACCGCAAGCCGCCGGAACCGGCCCCGGGTCAGATGCGCTCCGGGCTGCAAACGAAGCTCCTGACGTTCCCGGACGAGAGGCTCCGGAGCCAGGACATGGACCGCGACGTCCGCGTATTCCTCAACCCGGCCGGTCCTGGCGGCGGCATCCTCTTCGAGCCGAAGGTGCAGGACTGGGCGTTCGCGATCGACACCAAGGGGTTGTTTGGAGAGCGGTATCTGGGCGTCCGAACCCTGATCGGGGGGGATCAGACCGCGGAAGGTGTCAAGGTGCTGGACAGCAAGGCGGTCCCGTACCAGGGTCTGCCGACGGGCCAGCCGAACGGCGAGGGCGTTCTGCTGATCGCCGAGCCGGTGCTGTTGCGCGAGGGTCGGCCGGATGACCTGACACTCGACGTGGACCTGCCCACTCCGAAGCCGGGCGACCTGCACAAACTGGAGGTCGGGGCCGCCATCCCGCTGAAGGTGACGAGCAAGGATCCGACGGGCATCGTGAAGGCGGTCTTCTTCGCGGGCCAGCCGCTGCCGGACGGGAAGATCCCGCCCACTGCGGTCCAGGCCGAGGGCCGACAGCTGCCGGCCACGCCGGACGTGTGGGTGGCGGATCTGGCCGTGCCGACCGGCAAGCGCGCCATCCTGCCGGTCAGCGTGCAGGTGACCAACGGCGTGGACCAGAAGATCGTCAAGACGATCCAGATCCAGCTCATCGATCCCAGGGCGGCCGCGGCGTCGAACGGGACGAAGGGGCCGAAAACGGCGACGCTCACCGGCAAGGTCGTCGAGGGCAGCCGGCCCGTCCCCGGCGTGGCGGTGAGTCTGCTCAGCGGTGAGAAGGGCGAACTCAAGGGGGTGACAAAGACGAACGCCGCCGGGCAGTACGTCCTGGAAAAAGTGCCGCCCGGGGCTTACGTCGTGAGCGCGGCCCGGTCGGTTTCACGCACCCGCGGTCAGACGGCAGTCGCCGTGCCCGAGGGAGTCGCGAAGGTGGAGAACGTGGACATCAAGCTGACGCGCTGAATTATGTACCAGCCGCGAGCGCCAGTGAGCGGGCAGAACCACTCCCTGGCGCTCGCGGCTGGTAAGCGTTACGGACCAAACGCGACGAGCCGGAAGTGTAAGCGACGGTAGGCTTGGACAAAGCCGTCGCTGATGCTTCCGGCTCGTCGGCGTCAGGGTGTTTGATCCGGTAGCTCGAAGAAGCTATTTCCAAACGCCACAGGAGAGGGCTCCGGCCCCCGATGGTTCAGGCACGCTCGGGGGTCGGAGCCCCCTTCTGCGACGTTTGGAAACGGTCTCTAACCCACCCCGCCAACCCGTCGCTGGCGCTCCGGGTTGGTCAGCAGATGTCACGTCCCTGTCATCGTCGGCAGCGTCGAAGGCTCCCGTAATCGCTATACCATCACAGCCGGACCCTCGTTGGGTTCGGGCGGCGATTTACTTCCGTCTGTCCTGGGAAGGGTCTTGCTTATGAAGCGCCTCGTTTGTCCCCTCCTGGTTCCCGTTGGCCTGCTTCTGGCTTGCGGCCCGACGGCGTCGGCCCAGGAGGTGAAGCAGGGAATCAAGCTGCTGGTCAACGCGCCTGACGAGCCGGTCGCGGGGAAGCTGTCCCTCGGCAAGGCGGCCGCGTTCCTCGACCACCAGAACCGGACGTGGACGCAGACCCGCAAATGCGGCACCTGTCACACCAACTACCCGTATCTCATCGCCCGCGGCCAGCTTGGCGGCGACCTGGCCGCGCTCCAGGAGGTCCGCGGCTTCTTCGAGAAGCGCATCGCCAACTGGGACAGCGGTAAGAAGGAAGACAAGCCGCGCTGGGACACCGAGGTCGTGGCCACGGCCGCCACCCTGGCGATCCAGGATTCGCTTGCGATCGGCAAGCTCCACCCGCTGACGCACAAGGCGCTGGACCGGATGTGGACCTTGCAGCGGGCCGACGGCGGCTGGAACTGGCTCAAGTGTGCCTGGCCGCCGATGGAGCACGACGATTACTACGGCGTCGTCTACGCGGCGATCGGCGTCGGCCTGGCCCCCGACAACTACGCCCAGACGGAGAAGGCGAAGGCGGGGATCGAGAAGCTGCGCCGGTATCTCAACTTCAGGACCAACCCGCCGCCCAGCCTCCACCACAAGGCGATGCTGCTCTGGGCGTCGTTGAAGCTGGACGGGCTGATGTCGGACAAATTGCGCAAGTCCACCATGACGGAGTTGCTGGCACTGCAAAAATCGGACGGCGGCTGGAGCCTGCCGAGCCTCGGGGACTGGATCGGCCACAACGAGCTGCCGAACGATCGCAACGCCCCGAGCGACGGCTACGCAACCGGCCTGGTGATCTACATCCTCCGTCAGGCGGGAATGCCGGCCGAGAGCGACTCGATCCAGAAGGGCGTCACCTGGCTGCGGCGCAACCAGCGCGAATCGGGCCGGTGGTTCACGCGGTCGATGAACACGGACCGCAACCACTTCATCAGCCACGCCGGCACCGCCTTCGCCGTCCTGGCCCTGAAGGCGTGCGAGTAAAAGACCGGATAGCCGATCCGGGTCGGCGTGTCCGCTGCCTTCCGCCCCTCTCTCCTGATGGGAGAGGGGTCGGGAATGAAGGGGCTCCTCCCCCCTGCCCCCCCTCTCCCACCAGAGGAGAGGGGGGGGCAGATAAACCGGACAGGTTTATACCCAGTCGCCTTGTTGCTTCTCCGCAGCGGTCGAGGGTTTCGCGCCTGGTCCGGCGAAGTGCAATGGTCCAGAGGTGCGAGGCGTCTCGCCCGCGGGAGCCGGTGCCACCCGAGATATACTCGATGGCAGACATCGCCAGGAACAACAACAGGATTCCGCAGAACGCCGAGCAGGTGTTCACCGAATACGCGCCGCGCGTCTACAGCCTCGCGCGGCGCATGCTCGGCAACGACGCCGACGCGGAGGACGTCACCCAGGACGTCCTGCTGCAGGTGGTGCGCAAGCTCCACACGTTTCGGGGCGACGCCGACTTCGCTACCTGGCTGCACCGGGTGACGGTCAACGCCGCCCTGGCCCACCGCACCCGCCGGGCCCGCCGCGAGGAGCACGAGAGCCGCGACCCGCTGGACCAGTTCCTGGAGGACGGGCACCGCGGCACGCCGGTCCGGCCGTGGTCGATCCGGCCGGACCAGCGCGCCCTCGACCAGGAGCGCACGAAGCTGATCGAGGACGCCATCGCCCGCCTGCCCGAGCTTTACCGCGACGTGTACGTCCTGGCCGACGTCGAGGGGATGAACAACCCCGAGATCGCCGACCTGCTGGACCTGAGCGTGTCGGCCGTCAAGAGCCGGCTGCATCGGGCGCGCCTGCTGATGCGCGACGCCCTGGCCCGCCACTTCGAGGAGGTGCCGGTATGATCACCTGCCGCGAACTGGCCGAGGAGATGCTCGACTTCCTGGAAGGCGTGCTGGCGGCCGAGCACTGCGACCGCATCCGCGAGCACCTCGGCCACTGCCCGCTCTGCGTCACCCTCATCGAGACTTACCAGATCACCATCGTACTCAGCCGCCAGCTGCCGTGCTGCCCACTCTCCCAGAACTTCATGGAGCGCCTCCGCCAGACCCTGGCGCGGGAGGCCGCCGGCCCCGGCGGGTGCGCGGACCCGGCGCCCCCGACAGCGTGAGGCCCGGCGGCGCCGAACCGCGAAAATCCGCGCGCCACGTCTTTGCGTTGGCGGCGCGGGTCGAGTATCCTGACCGACGAGCGGGGCGGCAGGCGGCGCACCGGTGATGTCGTGCGGACTCAGTCGCTTCCCGGCGTCGCAACCTCCGGAGCCGACCCCGACCTGAAAGCCCCGAGCCGTCATGCCCGAGATCATCAGCTGCCCGAACTGCCAGCGCCGACTGCAGGCACCGGAAGAGGTTCTCGGCCGGGACGTGCAGTGTCCGACGTGCGGCATCATCGCGACGGTCCTCGGGATCATTGGGTTTATCCTCGTCTGCCTGTCGTACCTGCCGGGCAATCGGGGCTCGCTCGGGCGGCAGTGGTAGCCGCCCGAGCAGGCGGAGGGCCGACGCATGCAGCAGATCATCAGCTGTCCCGGGTGCCAGCGCAAGCTGCAGGTGCCGGACACCCTGCTCGGGCAGGACGTCCAGTGCCCCACCTGCGGTATTGCCTTCGTCGCCCAACTCGCCGGGCAACCGCCCCCGCCGCCCGCGCCGTCGCCGGCCGCCGCGCCGCCCGCTTACGACCGCCCGCCGCCGAGCCCGCGCCGGGACGATTACGGCCTGTCCACTGACCCGTGGCGGCGCGACCTGCAGCCGCACCGCGGGAACGCGGTCATGACGCTGGGCATTCTTAGCCTGGTCGGGATCGTCCTGACCGTCGGCCTGCTGTCGGTCATCCTTGGCCCGATCGCGTGGGTGATGGGGCAGACCGACCTGGAAGAGATCCGCCACGGCCGCATGGACCCGGAGGGGGAGAACAGTACCAACGCCGGCCGCGTCTGCGGGATGATCGGCACCCTCGCCGGGGCGGTTGTCCTGTTCTCCTGCTGCGTCCTGTTTTTCATCGGCATGATCGCGGAACGACGCCACGGGTTCTGACCGCCCGCGGCGGGAACCTCTCACCCGCACTGACCTCCTCGTTCGGGGACACACACGCATGAAGGGCATCTTGCTCGCCGGCGGGGCCGGCACTCGCCTGTACCCGCTGACGAAGACCGTCAGCAAGCAACTCCTGCCGGTGTACGACAAGCCGGTTATCTACTACCCGCTATCGGTGCTGATGCTCGCCGGTATCCGCGACGTACTGATTATCAGCACACCGCGTGACCTGCCGAACATCGAGGGGTTGCTCGGCGACGGCAACTCCCTCGGCATGTCGCTGTCGTACCGGGAGCAGGCGCAGCCGGCCGGCATCGCGCAGGCGTTCCTGATCGGCGAGGACTTCATCCGCGGCCAGCCGTCGTGCCTGATCCTCGGCGACAACATCTTCTTCGGCCACAACCTGATGCCGCTGCTGGTCGAGTCGGCGCAGCTGAAGGCCGGGGCCCACGTGTTTGCGTACCGCGTGACCGATCCGGAGCGGTTCG
This sequence comes from Gemmataceae bacterium, assembly GCA_020847555.1. The sequence goes on along the minus strand of JADLBT010000263.1, from coordinate 10,105 downwards.
GTGTCGTCGAGTTCGACGGGAGGTTCAAGGCGCTGAGCCTGGAGGAGAAGCCGAAGAAGCCGCGCTCGAACTGGGTGGTGACGGGGCTGTACTTCTACGACACGGGCGTTGCGGAGGTGGCGAAGGGACTGAAGCCGTCGGCCCGCGGCGAACTGGAGATCACCGACGTCAACCAGCACTACCTGCAAAAGGGCCAGCTGACGGTGACGGCCCTCGGCCGCGGCGTGGCGTGGCTCGACGCGGGAACCTACGACTCGCTGCTATCGTCGTCGCTGTTCGTCCAGACGCTTGAACAGCGGCAGGGGGTCAAGATCGCCTGCATCGAGGAGATCGCCCTGGTCAAGGAGTTCATCGACGAGGCGCAGTTCGCGCGCCTGGCCGAGGCGTACGGCAAGAGCGACTATGGCGCTTACCTGCAGCGCGTCGCGGAGGAGTACCAGAAGGGCCGCAGCGAAGTCTGACCTTGCGGGCGTTCCTGCTCGCCCGTCTTACCCAGCTGTCGGGCGTGGGCTTGCCAGGAACCCGTGGCACACCCTCCTCCTGGCACCTGCGCCAGCGCCTCCCCCACGGGGCGTCACTCGTGAGCTTTGGGTCGGCTCTCCCGTCAGTAGACGCGAACCGTGAGGAGGTGTACAGTGGAGAGTGGATTCATTGTACTTTTGGCTCTGTCGTCAGAAAAACCGGCGAACGCCGACGGCCCCGGCAGCGTACAACTTCAAGACGCGCCCGCGCGGTCCGATTCGCACTCGCCATCGGACCGCGCTGCATCCCCGGCAGCCGCCGGGGGGACAGGTGGTTCGCCGCTGACCCTGGACCCCTCTCATGGCCGACAACAACGTCATCGTCGAGACACGCAAGCTGACCAAGATCTACCGCGACTTCTGGGGGCGGCGCAAGAAGGACGCCCTGCGCGCTCTCAACCTGCAGATCGTCCGCGGCGAGATCTTCGGCCTGCTCGGTCCCAACGGCTCGGGCAAGACGACCACCATCAAGCTGCTGCTCGGCCTGCTCTTCCCGACCGATGGACAGGCGTTCGTGTTCGGTCAGCCGGCCGCGGAGGTCCGCAAGAACGAGCGCATCGGCTACCTGCCGGAGGAGTCGTACCTGTACCGCTTCCTCGACGCCGAGGAGACGCTTGACTTCTACGGCCGCCTGTTCGACCTCGACCCGGTCGAGCGGCGCCGGCGAGCCCAGGAACTGATCGACATCGTTGGTCTGTCGGCCGACAAGAAGCGCAAGCTGAAGGAATATTCCAAGGGCATGCGCCAGCGCATCGGCCTGGCCCAGGCGCTGATCAACAACCCCGAGCTGGTCATCCTCGACGAACCGACGAGCGGCCTCGATCCGCTCGGCACGCGCTGGATGAAGGATCTGATCGTCGAGCTGCGCGGCAAGGGCAAGACGATCATCATGTGCAGCCACCGGCTGGAAGACGTGCAGGATATCTGCGACCGCATCGCCATCCTCAACGAGGGTGAGTTGCAGGAACTCGGGCGGGTACGCGACCTGCTGGAGGACGTACGCCGGCTCGAGTTGCGGGCGCGCGGGGTCCAGCTCAACGACGACCTGCGGCGCGATCTGGAAGAGGTGCTGCGCAGGCACGGCGGGGAGATCGAATCGATCGGCCACCCGACGACGACGCTGGAAGACCTGTTCCTGAACATTATCAAGCAGAGCAAGGCGCACCCCGGGCGACGCTACCTGCCCGGCGTCGAGCGCCCCACCGCCCCCGCCCCGTCGGCCCCGCCCGGTGACGGCACGAGCCAGCATGTGAAGGAAAAGACGTAAGGCGGCGCCATCCGAGCCCGCAGTGTCAGCGCGGGGAGAGTCCTGTCCCGCGCTGACGCTGCGGGCTCGGACGGCACCCCCACCCTTGACCCAAGCCTATGATGTTTGCCAGTCTGGTCATCGAACGTGAGCCGCTGCAGCTTCAGGATTTGCCGGTAGCGGTGGTGTTCTGGATCCAGGACGCCGGGATCGTGGCCGCCATCGGCCTGGCGATCTGGGCCATCGCTTTCGCGGTCCAGCGGCCGGCCTGGGCTCGCGGCCGGGTGTGGACAGGACGCGCCGTCGCGTTCGCGGCCCTCGCCGGGCTGTCCGGCGGGCTGTACGCCCTGTTCTTCCTGCTGCTGCTCGTTCAGGGACTGCCGCGCGGCCCCGGCGCCGCCTACACCCCCGCTCAGGCTCTTGTCCTGCTCAGCGCTGGCGTCTGCGCCATCGTTGCCGTCCTCTTGCCGCCGGTCCTCGATCTGTTCGGCCGGCTCAGGTGGCGCCGGATCTGGGCCGTTGCTCGTCTCAGTCTCAAGGAGGCCCGGGCCAAGGGCATCATCTGGATCTGTCTCATCATCCCAATCATCTACCTCTACGCCGACTGGTACATCAACCCGGCCCACCCGAAGGACTACCTGGCCCAGCGGGTCAAGGTCGCGTACCTGGCGCTGACGCTGTTGTTCATTATCAGCGCCGCCCTGATGGGGTCGTTCAGCATCCCGACCGACATCAAAAACCAGACGATCCACACCATCGTCACCAAGCCGGTCGAGCGGTACGAGATCGTCCTCGGCCGGTTCACCGGGTACGGCCTGCTGCTGTTCGTCGAGATGTTCTTCCTCGCCCTGCTCAGCCTCCTGTACGTGACGCGCGGCCTGGAGGGGGCGCCGGAGGCGAAGGCGGAGAGTTACAAGGCGCGCATGCCGCTGTTCGCCGACCGGCTGCAGTTCCACGGCACCAAGAGCACCGAGAAGGGCGAGAGCGTCGGCCGCGAGTGGGACTACCGCAGCTACATCGGCGGCTCGGGCCAGGAGGGTGTCGCCGGCGGGGTCAAGCAGTACGCCATCTGGCAGTTCCGCACCCTCCCCACCGCGCTGGCCAACCGCAAGGAGCCGGTCCGACTGGAATACTCGTTCGACATCTTCCGGACCACCAAGGGGGACGAGCGCGTCCAGGGCGTGCTGTGCAGCTTCGTCTTCGCTCCCGGCGGGAAGCGCGTGGACGAGGTCGAGGCACTGGTGCGCCACTGGGAGCAGCAGCGCAACCAGCTCCAGAAAGCTCCCGAGGCGCTGGCGAAGGAACTCGGCGTCTACGTCGCCCGGGCGGTCAAGGTGGCCGACTACGTCACCCTGCCGCTGGAGATCCCCGGTCCGCTGTTCGAGAAGCTGTACGCCGACCAGGAGAAGGCCGGGGTCGATTCCGACGGCCAGCCGATCCCGGCGATGCAGATCCTCGTCAGCCTGGAGAACGCCAGCGGGCCGCAGCTGCTCGGCGTGGCCCGGCGCGACCTGTACGTGCTGGCGTCCGACGGCTGGTTCTGGCTGAACTTCCTCAAGGGCACGCTGGCCCTCTGGATGGGATCCCTGCTGGTGCTCGGGATCGCGCTGACGTGCAGCACATACCTGAGCGGCGTGATCAGCCTGCTGACGACGGCGTTCCTGTGCGGGGTCGGCCTGTTCCACGATTACATCCAGTCGCTGGCGTTCAACACCAGCGTCGGCGGCGGTCCCGCCGAGGCAGCGATGCGGCTGGCGAACCGGCAGGGGATTGTGACGCCGCTCGACCGGACATCTGCCGGCGTCAATCTGCTGCTCAGCCTCGACGAGGCGTACCGCTGGTATCTGCGCCGGGTTCTTAGCGCCATCCCGGACGTGACGCGCTACGACCTGACCGCTTACGTCGCCAGCGGGTTCGACATCTCGTGGAGCCAGATCCTGTTCGCCAACGGCCTGATCCCGCTGCTCGGCTACCTGCTCCCGTGCGCGATCCTGGCGTATTACCTGATCAACTCCAAGGAAATCGCGAACCCCTCATAGGAGGAGGGGACCGTGGGCAGGGGACAGTGGACAGTGAAGAAGGAGGGTTTGTTGTCTTCACTGTCCACTGTCCCCTGCCCACGGTCCCCTGCATGACATGGCCAGCCCCTTTCAGCAACGCTCGCTGCAGCGCAAGCTCGTGTACTTCGGCCTGATCGTGGCCCTGTTCACGGTGTCGCTGCTCCACCGCAAGATGATCATCAACCCGGAGGCGGAAGCGCTGCGCCTGCGCCAGGTCGATCAGGGGGAGGTAGCGTTGACCGACGCCGCCATCCGACTGAGCCTGAGCGGGCTGCGCGGGTTGGCGGTCACGTCGCTGTGGCTGGGGGCGATCGAGAAGCAGCGCCGCCACGAGTGGAGCGAGCTGGAGACGCTCGTCAACTCGCTCACCAAGCTCCAGCCGCACTACACCTCGCCGTGGCTGTTCCAGAGCTGGAACCTGGCGTTCAACGTCTCCGTCGAGTGCGACCGCTCGCGCGACAAGTACTTCTACATCAGCCGCGGCATCGAGCTGCTGGCCGAGGGGGAACGCAAGAATTCGCCGCCGCCAGAGGTGGGCGCGCCCGGCCATCCGGAGATGCGCTACTACGTCGGCTTCACCTACCAGCTGAAGATCGGCCAGGGCGACGAGAAGCGTACCCTGCGCTCCCTGTTCGACCTGAGCTGCATCGACCCGCGCCGGCGCACCTCGAACAAGCTGTGGCGGGCCGGGGCAGAGGGCAAGGAGGTGGACCTGGGCAAGTTCGGCGACTTCTGCAAGGAGAACCCGCGGCTGGTGCGGCGGCTGCGCGAGCAGCTCGGCTACGAAACCCCCAAGGACGTGGTCCAGTTCCTCGAAGACAACTTTGAGGTGCCGTCGCGCTTCGAGAGGTCCACCGAGGACGACTCCGAGTCGCGGCTGAAGCCGGTCGCCGAGCAGTTCCCGGTCCTCCCGCCGCGCAAGGATCCGTCCTGGCCGGACCCGGGCGACCCACAGTTCGGCCGGGCCGGGGACGAGCAGGCGGTAGACGTGTACGAAGTGACGCGCGCCTGGTACGACTACGCTCAGGAACCGTTGCCGCCGACGACGGGGCAGATGCTCGTCGAGCCGGAGGCGATTCCGGGCCGCCACCGGCTGCCGCGCATGTCGCAGTACATCTTCCGTTCCTACCCGGCCCGGGCCCGGGCGTACATCGGCGAGGAACTGCAGAAGGAGGGGTGGTTCGACGGCGAGGGATGGGACGCGGCCGCCGCGTTCCCGGACCTGCAGCGCGGCACCGAGCACGAACTCCTGGTGGGCAGGGGCAACCGCCTCAACGGCCGGCTCGCCTGGGCCAAGGCGCACCAGGATTACCTCGAGTACGGCCGCCGCAACGCCCTGCCGACGCCGCGCGAGTACCACGAGCTGCAGCTGGCGAAGGCCCGCGGGGATGCCCGGGCGGCGGCGAAGGTGGACTGGGCGGACAGCTACCTGCGCATCACCAACTTCCACGATTTCTTCGACCAGACCGCGGCGGAGAGCGACCGGGCGACAGCCGCGACCCGACGCAAGTTCTACGAGGCGAACCGCGAGCGGAAGGAGAACGAGCTGCTCGCGCTGCGGCTGTACCGCCAGGCGCTCACCGACTGGGTTGACGTCCTGCTCCGGTATCCGGCGTTCGCCCGCCAGACGCACGTTCAGGAGGACTCTTACGAGGAGGAACTGGCCTACCTGCGGCTGGTCCGCAACCAGAACAAGCGGCAGCTGGAAGCGCTGGTCCTGCAGGGTGCCCTGCTCGGCGGTCCGAGCGGGTTCGTCGATCCGATCAACGCCCGCCCGGTCCTGCTCGCGGGAGCGGTGAAGCAGCGGGCGCCGCGGGCCGGGGAGGTCGCGCAGAGCCTGATCGATTACGCCGGCTTCGGCATCAAGCAGCCGGTCCTGCCGCGCAACCTCGCCGGGCCGCTCGAGCTGACATACGTGTGCGGCGGACACAGTCCGACCCGGTTCAAGGGTGCGCTGGTGGCGTCCGCCCAGCTGGCGCTGTGGCCGCCGCGCCTGCTGATGACTGAATCCCGGTACAACCCGTTCCCGGTGGAGCGCTGGAAGACCATCCTGGGGAACAGGCCGATCGGAGCGGACCCGGATCTGGTGCGCCAGACCTCCGACAACCGCCTGCTGCTCCGCATGGCGTCCCGGTCCTACCCGCCGGGTCCGCCGTGGGAGCCGCTCCTGCCCGATGCCGCGATCGAGATCGTGCAGAGCCGCCTCGGACTGCTGGCGCCTCAGCAGGCCGCGCCGTAACGATCGCGGGCCGAACCTCCTCCCCGGTCCTCTCGCAAGGGGGATAGGGGGCCGTGAGCCGGGAAAGCCCATGGGTCACGCCCCGTGGGCCAACTCTCCAGCACTTCCCCCGCGGGCCACCGCCGTGGGGGAAGTGCTGCTCCTGCCCTTCTCCCTACTTTCTGTGGGAACCCCTGGCTGCCGGCGACTCTGCCGGGCATTGGCAGATATTGGCGGGTTGCTATAGGCGGTTAAGAATTACAAACATTACCAGGTGGTCATTTCAACACAACATTGCCACGGCGCCGACGCAGCCAGCCGAATCCTCCGGCGACAGCAAGACTGCCACCCATGACGAGCAGGCTGGTAGGCTCGGGGATCGGCTCGAAGTTGTAGGTGAGGGACTGTCCATCGGGGATCGACAGGCTCACATTGTCGAAGTAGCCGATCTGTCCCTGGTTGTAGCTGCCCACGCCGACGCTGATGCCCACGATCCTGGCGTTGGCGAAATCCGCTGAATCGGGCGCGCTGGCGAACGCAGTGGCCCACTCTGCGAGCGAACGGATAGGCGGGCCGCCCGCTCCACTGGGGATCCCGAACCCTCCGGTCCACCACCAGCCGCCGCTACTGTCAACACCGCCACCACCGGTCGTCGGGGTGATGGTCACCGTCTGCCAGGCGCCTGTGGGAGGATCGGTGGGAGGAGGGGATCCGAGATTCCAGTACGGCTCATAGACGAGCTGGCCGTAATGGTCGTGGCCCAATACGCCAGTAGCGGAAATGGTCAACTTGAGGGAGGGAGCAGCGGCTGTATTGCCGCCAACGACTGCCTCCTTGTAGTAACTGTAGCCCGTGGTCAAGCTGTTGAGAAGAGAGGAGGCGCTACCATAGTTGTCAAAGGTTCCGACCTCGGCCTTGTCGGCATTGCTGAAGCCGGTAGTGACCAGGGCGGCGCCAATGGGCAACGGTTGGTTGTTCTCCAGGTTTCCTCCGAGCCCCTTCAGGCTCACGGTGCTGGCGGTGCCTCCTCCGACAATACTCATCAGATACCATTCGCCGACGACAGGCGTCACGGGCATGGGAGTGAACTGATTGATCTGGATCGTGTCGGAGAACACGGGGCTATTGCTTAGCAAGAGCCCAACCACGATCAGAACGCTCCATTTCCTCGGAAAGCGCAGGGTGGAATCGCGTGAACGGAGCATCGGATTTTCCCTCCAGGTAGAAGATCGCGCGCCTGGGTCTTCGAGGTGAGAGCAAATGGTGTACCGCAGATCGACTCTGCAGGAGAACTGATCCTAAATTAGGCTCTCTCAATCCTCTGAGACAATTCAGCTAGCAGCAGAATTCAAAGGATTGGTGGATCTGTGTTCGGCGGATTTACATTTGTTAATGTATCTGGGTTAATCTGCGTTTACAGCCAGACAGTACCAGCAAGTGCTGATATGAGATCGATCGGGTACGGCGAGGTGATTGGCCTTCAACCCTGGATCTTGTGATCTCGGTGCGACGGCGATTCTGGATCGAGGTGCTGGCAACGGACTTCGAGCCGCCAATTCACAACAGCTAAAAGCAATGCGTGCGTCAGCCGGGCGGGGCCGGGACGCATATCCGGTTCCTTGCCCCGGAGCAACTCGATCGCTGGCTGTTCGAGGGCGACAAGGGTGAAACGATGCCTCGCGGAAGTTCGTACCCCTGCTGCGCCTCCGCGACGGGCGGGGCAGCCTGGTGGCCCGCCGGCTGCCTGCCAGCAGCACATCCCCGGCACGTTCGCCTTCGACAGTTACTTCACCAATGCCCTGATTCTGAACCATATTCACGGCAAGGAGTTAGCCAACGGCCAGCCGCGTGGCTACGTTGGTTCTGTGAAGTTCAACCGCAAACTGGCGTACAAGGGTCGAATCATGTCCCTGGCGATGCAATCCTCACTGAGCATGAAACAGGCGGTCGATTAGCTCAGCTTGTGTCATCGCCGCAACGTGGCCGTCGCAGAAGAGGACGTTGAAAACACCGTCGTGTCGCCGCACCGGGTAATGGGTGTAGTCGTCGTCTTTCACGAAGGGCTTCCAGGGGCCACGGGGAGCAGCAATCGTGGAGTTGGCGCATCCGGGCGTCCGACCATGATCCCACACGATGATGATGTTCGAGGTGCCGTTCCCGTTGGTCAGGTTGGTCAGCGTCCTCCCGTTCGGCCCTCCAGTCACATAGTTCATACCATAGCTCACCTGGAACTCCTTGCCGAAGGTCGAGCTTCCCGGTTGCAGGTCAATACCGACCGGACACTTGAAGATACGCTGATTCTGCTCGATGTAGGGCCACAGCAACCCCCGTGGATAGGTGTCGTCCAGGGGTTGCGTGACGTTGGAACCGGGACGGTTATCGTAGGGAGCCCACCAGACCTCGTTGGGACTGGTGTAGATCGTGGGTGAGGTCAGCGTCTCGCAGTACGGGTCCGCCCCGCCCCGCCACGGGGTCGGACAGAGGCGGTAACGGGGCAGCGTGCCCAGGGAATCGTGGTAGTTGTGGCAGGCGAGTCCGATCTGCTTCAGGTTGTTTACACACTGGAGTCGAGCCGCCGCCGCCCGCACCTTCTGGATGGCCGGCAGCAGGAGGGCGATGAGGACGGCGATAATGGCGATCACCACCAGCAATTCGATCAACGTGAAGCCGCCCCGGTTCCTGCGCGATCGCTCCTGGCGGCGGACGGCCCGTTCCGAATGCCGACTTCTCCACTCTGCCAGGATCATGCCGAATTCCTTCCTGTACCAGCCCAGTGCGTGCTGGCGATTGACCTTGCCATGATTGTATCGTAGCATGATGCGATCATGGCAGTACAGTGGCAAGCACCCAACCGTGTCAGGACGTACCGCACCAGGCGGGGCTGGACGCAGGCGGAAATGGCCGGGCGTGCCGGTATTTCACGGGCGGCGGTGAGCGCCATCGAGATTGGCCGGCTGGTGCCCTCCGTAACAGCAGCCCTGGCACTTGCCAGGGTGCTGGGCTGCACCGTCGAGGATCTGTTCGGCCTGACCGGGGCGAGCATGGCCGAGCCGGCATGGGCCTGGCCCCCCGCGCAAACGCTCTGTCGCTACTGGCACGCCCAGGTGCAGGGGCGGCTCCTTCACTACCCTGTCGAGGCCACCGCGGCGGGTGAAGTCGCCCATGACGGCGTGTTCCAGAACACGTCCTTCATCCCCAGCAGTGAGACGAACCCGGAGACGACGCTGGTCATGGCCTGCTGCGATCCCGCCGCCGGCATCCTGGCGACTGAGTACGCTCGCACCTGCGGCTTCCGCCTCCTGGCCCTTGATCGTTCCAGCCGCCAGGCCCTGGCGCTGCTCGGCCAGGGGCTGATCCATGTCGCCGGGGTCCACTTCGCCACCGAGGAGGAGCCGGACGCCAACGTGCAAACGGTCAGAGACTCCCTCGGTCCCGACTACCGTCTGCTGCGAGTCGCCCGGTGGCAGGAGGGGTTGGCCGTCACTTCAGGTGCCGGCCTCTCGACAGTCGGTGAGGCGTTACGGGCAAAGCTGCGGTGGGTGGGACGTGAGCCAGGTTCTGCCGCCCGGCATTGTCTGGACAGGTTGCTGCCGAACCGCCCGCCGCCGCGGAGACTGGCCCACAATCACCGAGGGGTGGCGGAAGCCGTGCGCTGTGGCTGGGCGGACATCGGCGTATGTCATCGGCTCGTCAGTGAGGAAGCCGGGCTGCGGTTCTTCAGTGTCCGGCAAGAGCATTTTGACCTGTGTTACCCTGCGGCGTCGGAAGGCGATCCACGGCTGGATGCCCTGGTGCACCTGGTCCGTTCGTCGCCGTACCGCAGGCTGCTTGGAGAATTGCCGGGCTACGACTCTGCGCAGGCCGGGGAGATCCAGCACATCAAGTAGGTAGTTAGAGCGCTTTGCATCCGTTTGTAGCGGTGGGCCTCTAACTGTGTATGAAAGCCTACTCTCAAGATCTTCGCGCGCGGGTCGTTCGCGCCTGCGACGAGGGCCGCGGCACCCGCCAGCAGGTCGCCGACACCTTCGGCGTCAGCACCGCCTGGATCCGGCGCCGCCTT